>CABSHY010000257.1 GCA_902477615.1 uncultured Sutterella sp. | reverse complement strand
AAGGCTTCGCCCAAGTAAACTCGGCGAACATCTTCATTTTGAACAATATCATTGGGGTGGCCACTAGCCAATACACCGCCATCGCTGATAATGTAGGCATGGTCGCAAATCCCCAACGTTTCACGGACATTATGGTCCGTAATCAACACACCGATGCCTCGGTCTTTGAGGAATCGAATAATGCGTTGAATTTCAATCACAGCAATCGGGTCAACACCGGCAAAAGGTTCATCGAGCAAGATGAATTTCGGTTCTGCCGCTAATGCGCGTGCAATTTCCGTACGACGGCGTTCACCACCGGATAAGCTCGAAGCGTTGTTGGTGCGTAAACGCGTAATTTGAAGTTCATCGAGCAGGCTATCGAGTTTTTCTTCGATAACAGCCGGCGTGTAGGGCTTACCGTTTTCATCTCGTTGCAATTCCAAAATCGCTTTCACGTTTTCTTCAACCGTCATGCGACGGAAAACGGAAGCTTCTTGCGGAAGGTAAGATACGCCCAAACGGGAACGAAGATAAATCGGCAAGTGAGCAATCGATTGACCATTTAATTCAATGGTGCCACCATCGGCAACAACCAACCCTACCACCATGTTAAACGTGGTGGTTTTACCCGCGCCGTTGGGGCCCAAAAGGCCAACCACTTCGCCACTGCGAACCGCTAACGAGACGTCTTTAACAACCCAGCGCTTGCCGTAACGCTTCTTAAGTCCATTGGCTTTAAGCGTATAAACGGGTTCTGGTTCGGCTTCGGGCTCAGAGGCAACAGGTGTTGTTGGCGTCTCTTTACCCGTTAAAGCTTCTTCGGGTTGGACGTTCTGTTTTTCTTCAATGATGTCAGACACAGTGAATTCCTTTTGAGCTAGGGCTGCGAGAGACCCGTGGCAGAATTAAGTCGCGTGGGACGAGTCGTACTCGATTGAGAGGATTGGGCTCGCGCACGCGGTGCGATAACCGTGGAGGCTCGACCTTGTTTATTACCTTGGATAATTGTACGTGAACGCACCGTATCGTAGGTGATCTTGGAGCCGTTGGCGCGATCTTTCATTACACCATTTTCTAGGCGTTGAACCTCGGCATTGCCAATCAAAGTCACCAGACCCGTGCGCTCTTCATAGACAATCGTTTGCGCTTTTGCGTGAATCCATTCTTCGACATTTTTGACTTTTGGGTCACGCTTTTGTCGGAAGGTTGCCAAATTGCCGGTCAAAGTGCCAATGCGATAGCCTTGTGCATTTTCTTTCATTTCAAGTCGGTTGCCTGCCATGTGCAAGGTGCCTTGGTCAACCGTTACAGAACCGGAATAAACCGCCGTTTGGCGCAATTCGTCTCCCAAGAATGTATCGGATTCAACAACGATGGGCTTATTACGATCGGCAGCTTCAGCCCAAGCGCCAGAGCTACTGAGAGCAATCAAAGCGGTTGCGATGAGGGTCAAAGTTTTCATTCGGTTTCCTTATTTGGAATGTGGCAACAGATCAACATTGCCAGCTTTGGGTAAGGAAATGGTTTTGACACGAGACTTC
>CABSHY010000256.1 GCA_902477615.1 uncultured Sutterella sp. | reverse complement strand
AGTCAAATTTACTGAAATAACTTAAATCTTTAACTTGAAAATCTAGCTTTAAACGACTTCTTCCCAAGCCTCAAACCGTCGGGTTTGGGCATTAAAAACCAGTGCCAATCGGTGTAGAAGTTGATTATAGGGTGTTTGCCCATAACGTCTCTCTTTAATTTGCGCCACTGCAGATTGCAATAACCTTTCAGTCTCTTCTGCTTTCTCGGCAAATTTCAGTTCAAAGACCCAATGACGATCTCCTACGCCAACCTCTAGGTCGCTTCGACCTAATGCCGTGTGATTTTCAACCCGAGGGATCAGCGCCGCGCCAATTAAAAGAACCTGAATGTACGCGCGACACGTTGCTTCACTTGTGATGGGGAAACGGTGATAATCAATGGCATTGATGACTTGATTGAGTAGTTCAACAACTTCTTGTGGCGTGGCTGACGCTAAAACCTTGGCAATAGAAGGTGCGCCTGGCTGTTGTAAGCGCTCACCATTGAGTAACTCATCGGCATAAAGTTGAGCCATCGATACAGCCACTTCTTGATTAGGATAATCTAGTAAAACGTAACCATCTTCGGTGACTTCTTTAATCGACAAGTAACCGGCTTGAGTCAAAAGAACATCAATTGAAACATCATCGAATTGACGGGTAGCATCAAGCGCTGAAAGCTTAAGATATTTACCGTTTGCATAGTTTTCTGGTTTTTCTAAAGAATGGTTAGTGAGGTACTTCATAAGTACCGTTGGTTGCCCACCGCTCGTGTACCAATAATTTTGGAGGCCTTCTTCAGGGGCTTGACAGAAATTAAGAATGGACCAAGGACAGTAGACGTGAGTCTTGGCTCTTCGATCAAAACAAAAGCCGTCATAATGAATACGCAATTGTTCAAGTAATTGCTTTGGCGATAAATTTAATTTGTGAGTAGCTTCTGAGAGGTAATCAGAAAAATACGTTGTGAGTTCTTCTTCGGTATAGCCTAACAAGGTACCGTAAGCGGTATCTAAAGAGATATCGTTTAAATTGTTGAAGGCAGAAAAAATACTGGTACTGCTAAATTTTGTGATGCCAGTCATGAAAAAGAAGCGTAAACAACCTTCGTTTGACTTTAGTGTCAAGAAGAATTCACTCATAATGGAGCGGATTTCATTAAATAACTTAGGTTGATTAAGGCAAGCAGTTAACGGAGCATCGTATTCATCAATCAATAAAACAAAGCAACTAACAGGTTGGCGAGAAAGCCAGGTTGACAATTGAGACATCAAACTTTCATTCGAATTTTCAAAATGAAAACCGAAGGTCTTGAATTTGGAGATTAAACGTTCGTTAAATTTTTGTTGGAATTGTTCGCTGGTGGTAAATTCTTTAATTTCAGAGAAATCTAATCGAACAACAGGATAGGTTTTATCCGGCCACAAAGACTCAATTGCCAGTCCTTTGAAATATTTTAATCCGTCTTTAAAGAGCGACTCAAAAGTCGATACAAGCAAAGATTTTCCAAAACGACGAGGGCGAGCAAGAAAAACCTTTGAGTCAAAACGAGCCAGTTGATAAACCAAGGCGGTTT
>CABSHY010000255.1 GCA_902477615.1 uncultured Sutterella sp. | reverse complement strand
CCTGCCGATATTTACGCTTTAAGTGATAACAAATTAATGGCCTTAGAGCGTTTTGGGGAAAAGAGCGCTCAAAAGTTAATGGCTGCCATTGAGAAAAGTAAAGAAACGACCTTTGCTCGTTTCATCTATGCCTTAGGTATCCGTCATGTGGGAGAAAGTACGGCACGAGACTTAGCAGCGCACTTTAGAACACTTGACGCTTTGATGGCTGCCAGTACTGAAGAATTACTTCAAGTGGCCGATGTGGGAGAGGTGATTGCGGCTTCCATTATTCACTTCTTTGAAGAAGAACATAACCGTGATGTGATCGCCCAATTAATGAATGTCGGCATTCATTGGGAGACACCAGCCGAACAAGTAACCAATGACTTGGTTTCTGGGAAAACCTTTGTGTTAACAGGGACGCTCCCGACCATGGGACGCGAAGAAGCCAAAGCACTTCTTTTAGCACAAGGTGCAAAGGTGTCAGGTTCCGTGAGTAAAAAGACGAGTTATGTCGTTGCGGGTGCAGAGGCCGGTAGCAAATTGGAAAAGGCCCAATCTTTGGGGGTGGCCGTCATTGATGAAGAACAAATGCTCAAACTCTTGAAAGGGGAAGCACTGTCATGATCGCTTTAGTTGTGGGCAGTGGGATGCAAGCCCTGCGAATTGAAAACGCAGAAGAAAAAGTCGTTCAAACGCGTTTTGGCGATGTTGAGGTAACGGTGGGGCTCTTGGTGGGCAAAGAGATTGTGGTTTTGCACCGTCATGGGAAAGATCATCGCTATGCGCCTCATATGATTCCGTCTCGTGCGCAAATGCTCGCCTTAAAACATTTGGGGGTGACGAAAATTTTGGCAACGGGCACGGTTGGCGGAATGTCGGCTGAAAACGCTCCTGGTCTCTATTCTCTACCCGATCAAATCATTGATTACACATCGGGACGTGAGTCGACCTATTGGGGATGCGAAGGGTTTGAAAACCAACACGTTGACTTCACGAATCCTTTCTCTGAATCTTTGCGTCAGGCCCTTTTAGAGGCCTCCAAAGATTTGAAGATTTATGTTGAGCCCAAAGGGTGTTACGCCTGTACGCAAGGTCCTCGCTTAGAAACGGCCGCCGAAGTTCGTCGCATGGTGATGGATGGTGCGGATATGGTGGGTATGACCGCGATGCCTGAGGCAGCATTGGCACGAGAACTCGGCATGGATTATGCGTTACTGACTGCGAGCGTGAATTGGGGAGCGGGATTAGCCGGTGCCAATGCGCTAGACTTTAGTGAAATTCAAGAGATGATGCAAAAAGTAGCTGTCGGTTTGACGGGCATTTTAAGTCAAACGGTAAAGCTGCTCTAAGACACCGCCGAGTGAGATCGTAGGAAAAGTCTGGAAATACTTGGTTTTATTTTGGTCGGGACGTGCGTCGGCACGTTTGGGACCTTAATTGGTTTGGGTGGTGGTCTGATTCTTGTGCCACTCTTCATGTTTACAGAGGATTTGCTGTAAAACGATCATATCTATGAGTTGCACAGTAAGTTCCCTATCGCTCGGCCCTCATAAACGAATCGTGGTCAAATAGTCATCAT
>CABSHY010000254.1 GCA_902477615.1 uncultured Sutterella sp. | reverse complement strand
TTGCCACTCGCGCCATGAGTCGGGATGTTTTTTCAATTCTTTTCCCGCAACTTCGAGAGACCTCAGAGGTACCTCCGAAGCTCTCCCGTTAAGTTCCTCCCCTGAACGATCATTCAATGGGAAAACTCCTCGTTCCCCATTAAAATAAAAAGATATTGTCTCTTTTTTCCCGTTTGTATCATGGACGAATTAAAACAAGAGTTAAAAACGCTGATCATCATGTCTTTAAACTTAGAAGACATGACGGCTGACGACATCACTGACGACATGCCTTTATTCTCCGAAGAGGGTTTAGGTTTGGATAGCGTGGATGGTTTGGAATTGGGCTTAGCGCTCAAGAAAAAGTACGGCATCACGTTAAGTTCTGAAAATGCCGATATGAAGAAGTATTTCCAAAACATCAATTCCTTGGCGCAATGCGTCACGGATTTACGCAAGTAAGAGGGCCAGAGAATGACTCAAGAAGAGATTTTTGAAAAGCTCAAGCTCACGTTAGAAGAAACCTTCGAAATCGATCCCGAAACGATTACGATGGAAGCCAAACTCAATGAAGATTTGGACATCGATAGCATTGATGCCATTGACTTGTTGGCTCAATTGCGCCCCTTAATCGGTCGTCGCAAGATCAACCCGAAAGATTTCTACACCATGCGTACCGTGGGCGATGTTGTCCGCGGGATTGAAGAGCTCTTGAAAACACCTGAGAGCCTGCAATAGGTCGGTATGCTCGCAAAAGTGCTCGCACTGATTGCAACCCTATGCTATCCGTTAGTGATCTGGCTGGGGTTGCAACATTTTGGGCTTGCCTTTCTTGCCCTATTCCTTGTCTTTATTACTGCGCTTCGACTCTACAGTCACCGTGATCGCAGCTCTGTTTTTACGTTTGTCGCTGCTACCGTCTTGGCAGCGATGGCCTATTGGCAAAATGAATCGTTGCCGCTCAAACTGTATCCCGTTGTCATGAATGCCGTTATGCTGGTTTTGTTTGCAACGAGCCTTTATCAAAAAGAGACGATCATTGAAAAGTTTGCCCGCCTAAAAGAACCTAACTTACCGCAAAAAGCCATTCGTTATATTCGCAACTTAACGAAAATTTGGTGTGTTTTCTTTATTTTTAACGGCAGTATTGCACTTTTTACCGCACTTTTTACAAGTGATGATTGGTGGGCGCTGTACAATGGTTTTATTGCTTATGTGCTCATTGGCGCCCTTTTTGGGGGCGAGTGGCTCTATAGAAAATACGTCACAAAGAGATAGTCGCTATGGATCTTTCAACTTGGTTTACGCAAACGCCCACAGATCGCCCTGTAGCATGGGTCAATGGGCAGCTTGTCAGTGAAAAAACGTTTTTCCATGACGCAGAGTGCTTTCGTTTGGCTTATGAAAAAGCGGCCGTTCATCGCGTTGCCCTTTTTTGCCAAGATACCTATCGATTTGCCTGTGCGCTTTTCGGTGCATGGCAAGCCGGCGTCTTGACGGTACTTCCCACCGACATGACCGAACACACACAAGAAAAACTTTTGAGCGATGTGGACGCCTTTGTCTTTGATGAAAAGTTTGAGAGCGCTCACCGTTGCATCACACCGGTTGAAGGTATCTCCGACATCACGTTTAATTC
>CABSHY010000253.1 GCA_902477615.1 uncultured Sutterella sp. | reverse complement strand
TTCTGCGGAACGTGAAAGACGCTTCAAAGAGCTCCTTGAGATGACGGATTTAACCGCCTTTACAGAACGTTTGGCCGGTCGTCTTTCAGGAGGCATGAAACAAAAGTTAGGTCTTGCTTGCGCACTTTTAAATCATCCCAAACTTCTGCTGTTAGACGAGCCGAGTGTTGGTGTTGATCCGTTGTCGCGTCAAGAGTTGTGGCGAATTTTGCAAAGAAATGTTCGGCAAGAATCCATGACGATTGTGGTGGCCACCACGTACATGGACGAAGCCTCTCTTTGTGATGAAGTGATTGTGCTTGAAAATGGTCACTTAGTCCTCATGGACACACCTCAAAATATCGCTCAAAAGGCGCAAGGATTAACATACTTTGTTGAACCGGCAAAAGATGAACGCAGTCGGGATCTACAAGCCTTTTTACTCGATAACGATGAATGGGTACTGGATGCGGTGCCACAGGCCGGTTACGTACGAGTGCTTTTAAGACCCAATCGCACTGTTGAAGATTTTCGGAGTCAAATAGGTAATCACACTTGTCTTTCGGTAGAGCCTCGTTTGGAAGACGGGTATTTAGTCGAGCGTTACCGAAATGAACCCAGGCAAGCCTACTCTGTTATTAAAGAGCAGACGCAAGAAAGCAAAACAAGTCGTCATGAAGCGCTGATTACGGCTCGAGATCTTGTTCGCCGCTTTGGGAATTTTGAAGCTGTTAAAAAAACTTCTTTTGATGTCTATCGTGGTGAAATATTTGGGCTGCTAGGCCCCAACGGTGCAGGGAAAACCACCACTTTTAAAATGCTCTGCGGGCTTTTAACGGTCTCGGATGGCGAACTTAGTATCGATGGTCTCGATGTCAACGAAGCTTTGCAACATGTTAAATCCAATTTGGGTTATATGTCTCAGAAATTTGCGCTCTATGGGGATTTGAGCGTTCGAGAAAATATGAACTTTTTTGCCAATGCTTACGGTTTATTTGGCCAAGTGGCTAAACGTCGCATTGAGTTATTGATTGAAGAGTTTCAATTAAAAGAGTATCAGGACCATCAATCAAAAACATTGCCAGGGGGTGTTAAGCAGCGTCTGGCGATGGCGGTTGCTTTATTGCATAAGCCAAAGATTTTATTTTTAGACGAACCCACGAGTGGTGCGGATGTACCGACACGGCGTCAATTTTGGCGTTGGATGACGGCCTTATCTGCAGCAGGTACAACCATCATTGTGACAACCCACTTTATGGAAGAAGCGCAGTATTGCGATCGTATGCTGATTCAGGATCGAGGAGAGGCCTTGATTTTAGGTACGCCCGAAGAGATTCGACAGAATTCGCCTACGATGGATGAAGCGTTTATTCGAGTTGTTAAACAATTCAGAACGGAGGGAGAAAAATGAGTGAATTTTTAACCCACGTTCGAGCACTCTGCATTAAAGAGACGCGACAGATTATCCGAGACAAAAGTGCCATTTTGTTGGGGATTGTTTTACCCGTTATTTTGATTTTCTTATTTGGTTTCGGGTTAAGTTTTGACGTTCAGAATATCCGATTGGGTATTGTGAAAGAACAATCATCACAGACAACCACGCTTTATACACAAGCCTTTATTGCAAATACTACCTTCGATGATGTATCGGTTTATCCTTCAAGAGTGAGAGCGCTGCGGGC
>CABSHY010000252.1 GCA_902477615.1 uncultured Sutterella sp. | reverse complement strand
TTCGTAAGACCGGCTGCGAAAACTTCAGCGCACACAATCAAAAAGACGGTGGAGGTAAAGACCTTACCCATGCCTTGCGGATAGGCACGCAAGGTTTCTAACGAGTCTTTGAGGTTTCTGCGACGCAAACCGTCAACAACAAAGGCAATGAGCATGGAGGTAATCAATGCCGTCACCACTTCCATACGAATGCCCTTATAAACCAACGGTGAGAAAACAAAGAGCAAGAACACCGGTACCAACGGGAAAATGGCGTAAAAGACAGGCACAGATTGCGTTGCCTTGTCGTCTTGTTCGACGTTAGGCAATTCAAAGTCGGCTTGCGTTAACTTACCGCTTGCCAAATCTTTCTTATCGAAATAGCGTTGGACAAAGAAGTGAGCAACGAGCATGAACGGGACGATAAACCAACCGATTCGCCATTGAACATTTAAGAAAAAGTCCATCACGTGCATATTGGTTAAGTCAGCGGCCAACAAAGAGTTGGATCCCGAAGGACCGAAGCAGGCACAACCACCCACCAAAATCGTAGCGGCGGCCGATTGACGAGACACACCCGCAGCAATCAAGACGGGATAAAGCGAAACCATCAACAACAAAGCAAGACCGGCTGCCGACGGAATAAAGACGTTCAAAAGCATGCTTAAAGCAAAACCTGCCGTCATCACCAAGTAGGGTGAATGAATCATTTCAAGCGGTTTGATACTCAAGCGCACCAAGGCCTTCGAAGCACCGATTCTGTCCATATAGTAGGAAAAACCGGCAATGGCCATAATGTTCATACCCAAACCGGCCGTGCGCGTTTGAAGTAAATTGGTCACGATTTGAACGATATCAAGAGCGGCCAAATTAGTCGCTTTTTTGCCCGTTAAAATCGGATCGGGCGAAATGATCGTGACAACACTTAAAGTGATCAAACCCACAAAAAGCAAAACACCGGGGGCGTAGTATTTTTTGATAATAAGATAAGCGGCCGCAAAGACCGAAGCAAAGACAATCAGAATTCCCAACATACGAGACTCCTTATTGCGTTTAAAAGCAATGAAAATGTGTTGGATACGTTTAATTATGAGCGCTTCAAAGTCCTGTGGTAACAGGCATTGGGGAAATTCAGGAGGGAAAATCTAAGCAAAACGCATTGGTTTTGAGTCACTTTTTCTGAGAGTGCAAAAAAGCGCCCACTGTGGAGCGCCTTTTTGCTGTCGTATTAAGAGCAAACACAACAAACTAAGTCATGTCGCTCTCAGAAAACAACTTAATGAGAGAGCGTGATGATGCGGTTGTTATCAACCACTTCAAACGTATTACCCGTCTTCACAAGACCACGGATATCGGTGAGTTCAGCCGGAATACCCCAAGCCGCCGTCACCTTTTCAGCAGCGATGTCGATTTCAACAATCACGTTGAAGTTCTTCGAGACGGCATAGAGCTTACCGTTATCGTACGCCATCCCCGTCACGTAGAGTTCACCCAACGTGCGACCTTCCTTGAGGTCAGCCGCCGGCAAGAATTCGCCGGAGAGCGTCCAGTCGGCCATCAAAGCCTTGGAGATCACCAACTTCGTCTTATTCTTGTTATCCGGCACCGTGGCGGTGTAGATGTAGCGAGTATCCGTAGCAGAGCTGTGGATGTGGGAGAACTTAGCGCGTTCCGTACCGATACGGGCACGGCCCAACCCCTTGACGGGTTCGACTTGATCGCGACCGGCCGTAAAGTTCGCCCAACCACGGACGTCATCGGCTT
>CABSHY010000251.1 GCA_902477615.1 uncultured Sutterella sp. | reverse complement strand
TCAATTTCGGCTGCCCCGCGGGCACCGTTGTTGCCAAAGGTAAAGGGAGCGGTTTTTTACGCACTCCACACGAATTGGAGCGCTTTTTGGAAGTCATTTTTGAAGCCGATCTTCCGATCGACATTTCGGTAAAAACGCGTTTAGGGTGGTCTGATGAGGACGAGTTTGATGCGATTGCCGAGGTCTATAACCGTTTCCCCATGAAGCACCTGACGATTCATCCTCGTTTGCGAACCGACCATTACAAGGGGGATGTTCGTCGTTATATCTTTGATGACTACTATCGTCGCATGACCATGCCCTTGGGTTATAACGGCGATATTGTTACGAATGCCGACTTGGATAACATTCAAAACAGTTACCCCGACTTAGCTCTCATTATGGTGGGACGTGCCTTGATGTCTGATCCTGCCTTATTTAGAAAGGCTAAAGGCGGATCAGCAGCCTCACGAGAAGAGATTATTGAGTTTAGCCGTGCGTTATTTGAGAGCTACGCTCGTGCGTTTGATAGTCAGAAAAATGCCATGATGCGCATGAAAGAGTATTGGTTTTTCCAACACAATCTCTTTGACGGAGCCGAGAAAATCGTGAAGTCGATTTATAAAGCGAAAACGATTGAAGATTATGAAAAGACCGTTCGTATCATCACCGAAGAGCTTCCGATTCGCACCGAAAGCCTCTTCGGATGGCACAAACCTCTTTAATAGTAAACAACGGGCGAGGCTAAGTTTTTCAAAAGCGCCAATACGCTCCAAGCAGTTGAAATGCTCGACTTCGGATTTTGCGGATCGGGCTTGGAGGCAATTTGAATCGTTGCCGTCATCAATTCATTTTTAAGCGTGATGGTGTGCGTGTTGGTTGATACACCGGGGGTGCTCACAAGTTTCACCGTTGTGGCGGGATTGTCGCTTGCTGCGCTCGCTGTTACCGCAACGTTCACATTTTTCGGGAAACCCGCAATCGCTTCTTTAACACCGCCTTCGAAAACCTTTTCAATATCCGTTTCCGATAACGTCCGACCGGCCAAGTACGGAGCGCCGTTTAAGCTCTTGGGGGCTTTCGTGCTTTCAATCATCGTTTCACACTTACCCATCAAAGCAAAGGTCTGCATTAAGTCAAGACCACCGATCGCACCGCCTGCCACATAAAGTTTGACATTGTGAGTCTTTGCCGTCGTTTGAAGGTCTGCTTTAAACCGCTCATCAGCCAGTGCACCTGCGGAGGCCATCACTAAATTCATGTTGTGACTTAATACGTCTTTGGCATAGGCTTTCAGAGCACCGATGCCGGCAAACTCCACTACAAAGTCGGAAGGATTTTCTAAGAGATCTTCAAATCGATCGGTGGCCTTCGCACCCACCACATCAGCTAACGCTTGAGCGTGAGAAAGCGTTTTTGAAAAGACGTAACGAATTTCATAATCGTCACTTAATAAATGCTTTAATTCTTTAGCAAAAATACTTGCCAAAGCCCCCGAACCAATGACAGAAATCGTTCTCATCTTCCTAGCCTTTTTCTACTCACAAAGAGCTAAATCTTCAGTAATTTTCGAAAATCGTCAAAAAAGTAAGTAGTTTTGACTAATTACTTTCAATTGAAAAGCTAAATGTAGCGCCTGAATTGCTGATATTCAAGTAAAAAGAGAAGAATCCCATCTAATTTAAAGAAAGAAAATAATATGGAACTGCTTAATCACTGGGTCAGTGGTGTCAATAGTTGACTGAAACCGTTCTTTCTAATGTGGATAATGAGGA
>CABSHY010000250.1 GCA_902477615.1 uncultured Sutterella sp. | reverse complement strand
GCGAGATTAAAGAAGAGCTTGAAGTGGATATCGAAGTGGGAGAGCTCGTCGAAACCGTGGAGTGCGACTACCCGAAGTTTCATCTTACGATGCATTGCTTCTTTTGCACCATCACGGGCGGGGAGTTGGTCTTAAAAGAGCACGAAGCTGCTAAATGGCTAACGTCCGAAACACTTGATTCTGTGGATTGGCTGCCGGCTGACATAGGTCTTATTCCTAAGATTCGTCAAGCACTCGCTCACTAACCATCCCGCTATTTTTCAAGCCTCGGCATTCAAAAGACCGAGGCTTTTTCTCACCCCTCCTAAGTACAAAGCCCCATATTTCAAGTCAAACCTGGGTATTTCCGCCTAGAAACGAATGTAAATACGGCTTCAAACCATGACAAAAGGCAGTAGATTGAATTCATAGCCCTCTAGCTATACACGCGTCTCATAACAACATAAATAAAAGGAGATTTTATGAACGATGCAGTAAGTGACATTTTGGTTATAAATGTCAACATGATTCAAGCGGTGGCTTTAGCTGTCGTAATGTATTACCTTGGTGTTTGGATTAAGAGCAAGGTCCAGATTTTGGAGCGTTACTCTATGCCAAGCCCAGTAGTCGGTGGGATGATTTGTGCAGTGACGCTTTCGACACTGCAACACTTCCAGATCATGAAAGTCAATTTTGACGGTACGCTGCAGAGTTTATTAATGCTTGCCTTCTTCACGACCATCGGTTTGATGGCCAGTGTCCGAGTGGTTAAACAAGGCGGTAAGCTCCTTTTAGGCTTTTTCATTGCCGTGTCCGTCTTGGCCGTGATTCAAAACGTCTTGGGTATGAGTCTTGCCAACATCATGGGTTTGGATCCGCACTACGGTCTTTTAGCGGGTTCTGTCTCAATGATGGGCGGTTTGGGCACCTCAGCTGCCTTTGGTCCCTACTTTGAAGAAACCTACGGGATTGTGGGCGGTACGGCCGTTGCGATCACGTCGGCTACCTTCGGTATGGTTGCCGCTTTAATGATTGGCGCTCCCTTTGGCGAATGGTTGATCCGTAAATATAAAATCAAGACGCCGAAGTCCGTTGGAGACCCCGAACCCACGTTGCACGTGCCTGATGATATGCATGCCGGCATTATGGGTGAACGCGCTGCCGAAAAGCCTTCGATGACGCCTGACATGATGAAGGCCGTTGGGATCGTGGCCATTTGCATGGGCTTGGGTTCCATTGTCTCTTCCCTTTTGGGTCAAGTGATTACGTTACCGGCCTACATCGGTTCCATGATTGTGGCAGCCGTCATTCGTAATTTGAGTGACTTGGAAAAGGGGAAGGCCTTCCGTATTGAAGACAAGAGCTTAAATACGGTCGCAGACATCACCTTGGTCTTGTTCGTTACGATGGCGGTCAATAGCCTCAAGCTTCACGAATTGGTGAATTTGGCTGTTCCCATGATGGTCATCTTGGCTGCACAAACGGTTTTGATGTTGGTCTTTGCCTGGGGTGTGCTCTTCGGCCTCTTTAAGCGCGAATACGACACCGTGATGTTGACGGTCGGCGGTATCGGTTTCTCAATGGGTGCTACGGCTAACGGTTTGGCAAACATGCAAGCCATGGCTGAAAAGTATGGCTCGAGCCCCAAGGCTTGGCTCATTGTGAGTTTGGTCGGTGCCTTCTTGATTGACTTTGTGAACGCCGTTGTGATCACGACGATGGGCGCGATGTAATCAAGTCTTTGATTAACCAATAAAATCGAGTAGGGGGAGATTTATTTTAACATCTCGCCCCTCTCACACCGCAATTAC
>CABSHY010000249.1 GCA_902477615.1 uncultured Sutterella sp. | reverse complement strand
TGACTCAAGCCTTGAAAAAGGCGGGCGTTCCCACCATTCGGTCTGAGCGAGTGAAAAATCTTGATGAGTGTCTCCAAACCATCCGCGCTTGGAATCAATATCCCATTGTATTAAAACCCTTAGCAGGAGCCGGTACGCAAGGTGTTCATTTCTGCTCAGATGAAAATGAAGTCATTGAACACTTCGAAGAAATTAAAAAGGCATTGGATTTCTTTGGTTCTCAAAACCAAGAAGTCTTGGTGCAAGAATTTGCCAGAGGCACGGAATTTATCGTCAATACCGTTTCAATGAAGGGACGCCACACGGTCACCGATCTGTGGGAATACAGCAAGATTCAGATTGGTAGTCTCGGCAATGCCTACAACTACGCGAAACTCGTTCGAACGTTTGAACCCAAGCATCTCGAAGTCATTGAATACGCCAAAGCCGCGCTCTCAGCCTTAGACTTTCAATACGGGCCCTCTCACACCGAAATCATGTTAACGGATCGCGGCCCCCTTTTAATTGAAACGGGCGCGCGTCCCATGGGCGGCTACTTCCCCATGGAAGTGCTCGATGAAGCACTGCATCACCACATTGTTGATGTGAGTCTTGATAGCTACATTGATCAGGAACGCTTCCAATACTTCAGTCACCGAGGCTACACAACGTTTGGCTCGGTGATGCTCAAACTTTTTATTGCGCCGCGTGAGATGAAGCTTAAGTCGCTTCCCATCTTGACCTTAAAGAAATACGTTAAAAGTGCAGGCCTCTCAGATTTTTCTCACGCAGAAAAGCAGCTCTCCTTGCCACAAACAGTCAACCTCATCACGACTGCCGGTGAGTTGATTTTGACCAATAAGCGTGAAGCGGATTTATTGAAGGACTATCACGCTCTTCGCAAGATGGAAATTGAGAATTTTGATTTGCTCTTTGAAGAACGAGAGATTGCCATCCAACCTTTTAAGCTTTGGATTAACGAGAAAGAACAAACGTTGCCTCACGTTAACACTTGGATCGAAGTCATTGACCAACTCGGTCAATTGAGTCTTCAATCGCATTACGGCGACACTTGGGCAATTGAAACGTCGGATGCGACTTTCCGCCAATACTTAACATTACTCATTAGCGCCTTTGGCGTTGATTGCACATTCCAATCCTAAGTTTTTAAGGACAAGGGGGAGTCAAAAAAAACTCCCCCCTCTTTGGTTTTTCACAGCAAACTTAAACTTTTATCGCTTTTCCAATTTCTTCTTTGAGTCATACAAGAAGAAAATCGTTGCAGGAATCAACCAGTCAATCAGCATCGTGCTCACGTTGTGAGACAAGAAATGCGCTCCTTGCACCATTCGGCCGAAACCGAAAATGGCTCCCAAAGTCAAAGCCCCCACAAGAAGAATCAGACTCAATCGAGGGTTATTGTAACGGTAGACAAAAAAGAACGCTAAAAGTGAAAAACCGGCACCGGCGTGACCGCCCGGCCAACAGGCATTTTCGCCCCAAAAGGCGCCCGCAAAAGGATTGACGGGAATTTGGCAGCCACCCAAGCCCATCACATCCCACGGACAAGGAACGTCCGTGATTTGCTTAAGTAGCCACACAGCAATCAAAGACAAGATACCAGCAAAAATCGCAAGCGACAAACGCTTCTTTTCACCATAAAAACGTTCCCCTTTTTTCCAAAGCCAACCCAATCGAATCAGAAAGAAAAGAAAAATAACGGCTGAAAGGATTTTTCCGCCCTTATGAATAATTTGGGCAAAAAAGAAATGCTTGTGAAGCACCCATCCGAGATTAAGATCGGAAAAGCGTCGTGTAGGGAAA
>CABSHY010000248.1 GCA_902477615.1 uncultured Sutterella sp. | reverse complement strand
TGGATGCCGCTTGGGAAGTCGCAAAGAAGTATGACTTGATTCAAATCTTCACCAACGGCAATCGTCGCTTCCAAAACCCGTACTACCGCGCGATTTACCCGTTCTATAACCCGGAAGCAGAAAACAATTGGATTGCTGCCGGTTCCGTTCAACGCAATCCCAAAGACGGTTCTTACATCATCTACGGTGATGTGAACACGAAGGATGATACAAACTATGGCACGGGCGGTCATAACCATGCCGGTATCGCCAAGTGGTGGGGCGTAACCTCTCCGACCGATGCTTGGAACGCTGCCGTTAACAATAAGACAGGTGAAGCCTTCTTGAAGGTGGCTGGCGGCACGTCTAACGCCGCTCCGCACATCGCAGGCTCTTTCGGTGTCTTGCAACAACGCTTTGGCGACTACATGACGCCCACGCAAGTGCGCAACGTCCTCTTTACGACGGCTAACCGTACGGACAATGGCATCGGTGAAGCCATCCGTGGTAGCGACGGTGACAAGATTGACCCGTATGTGCCTGATGAAGATTCCGGCTGGGGTATCATCGATTTGGGCAAGGCCATTTATGGGCCTGGCCAATTCTTCGGTACCTTTGACGTGACCATGAATCGTGATGACGAATGGCATAACGTCATTGGCGATCAAGCCATCCAAGCACGCGGCAAGGAAGACGCTAAGTACCTCAAGAAGAACCAAAAGCGTGTAGCTGAATTAAAGGCCAAGGAAAAGTTGACCGATCATGAAGCTTGGGAACTTGAGTACAAGGAAAAACGCTTTGCCGCTATCGCTGATCGTGCCGCACAAGGTAACGTCGGTAAGTTAGTCAAGCGCGGTACGGGCACGTTAACGTTGACAGCCGTGAATACTTACACGGGTGGCACGAGCGTTGTAGGCGGCACGTTGGCAGGTTTGACGGAATCCTTCGGTTCCGGTGTCGTTGACGTTCAAAAGGGTGCAACGCTTCAATTGCATAAGAGCATTGAAGTCACCAAGGCCGGTCAAGACGGTCGTGTGACAACGCAAGCGTTGGGCACCGATAAGGATCGTGATGACGCTAATATCGTGTTGCAACAAGGCGCTACCTTGGCACTTGCCGCACCTGACATTTCTGTGAAGAATTTGTCGGTTAACGGTAACGCAACTTTGAAGGTCACGGGGCTTAATAAAGCCACGGTGAAGCTTGTCTCCCAAGACGGTGTCGTGACTTATCGAGTGACTGTTGATGATGAATTGACGGGCACGGATAAGTTGAACGTTGCTTACGATAAGACGTTATTTAAGGATGCTCAAATCACGGTTGATGATGACGTATTAACGGTGACGATGCACTTGAAGTAATCGTTAAACTTTACGAACAAGAAATCGGTCTGAGGCCTTAGGCTTTGGGCCGATTTTTTTAATTTGAGTGTTTGCAACCGGTAGTTTTTGACAAGAATTAAAGGGGAATTGACAAGGAAAAAGCAGGGGTGCTTCCTAAAATGAAATGAGATTTCAGTGTTGTTGAGCATTCATCGCAAAAGTTATGAGAACGACATTGATGAAGTAACTGACGTTGGAGTTGACAGCCTGGTAACAATAGGCCCCCAATTTCATATAAAACTTAACTTTACATACACGGAGTTAGCGCTATGCAAAACTTTGATTATCACACGCCCACCCGTTTGTTGTTCGGAGACGGGGTCATTGAAAAACTCCCGGAAGTGATGAAACCTTTGGGTAAGAAAATTCTGTTGACCTATGGCGGTGGCAGTATTAAGAAGATTGGTCTGTACGACAAGGTTCGGGAATTGTTAACGGAATTTGAGGTGTTCGAGCTTTCCGGCATTGAACCGAATCCGAAGTATTCCACCAGCGTTGTCGAT
>CABSHY010000247.1 GCA_902477615.1 uncultured Sutterella sp. | reverse complement strand
TTAATACCAATAATGGAATCTCTACATACTTTAGCCATGGCTTTGCTGAACACTTAGACCAATAGTCCATCGCATTTTTAAAGCCATGAACCGGCGCCGTAAAAAGTGAATCAAAGTCGTAGAAATTCACACACTTCTCGATCGCTTCGCGATCGATGATCTTATTGAGCTCGGGGTGCATGTCCATCTTTTTTAGCACTTTCGGAATTAAGCTATTTAAAAAGACTTCCGAATAAATGCGATTAAAGCCCTGTTTGAGCAAGTTGCTCCCCGCCACCAAATCCACGGGAGCGGCAATCGAAACGCCGGCCTCAAGCAACTCTTTAGCAACCTTTGGCCGCTTGCCACATAAAAGACAGAGTTGATTGCCACCCAAAGAAACCCCCACTGCATAAAGCGGAGCCTCCGGATAGCGAGACTTCACTGTTCGCAAAATCCATTCCATCTCATCAATGTCGCCCCCATGATAAGTGCGAATTTGACGATTGATTTCCCCCGAGCAGCTTCTAAAGTGCGCGACACAACCTCGCCAACCGCGACGAATTGTTTCGTCCATCAAAGCCAAAGCGTAGTGGCTGTGAGAGCTCCCTTCTAATCCATGGAAATGGACCAAAACGGGCGTTTTAGGATCAGCGGGTTCAGGTGTTGCCCAATCCACATCAATAAAGTCATCATCGGGCGTATCCCAACGCTCACGACGGTATTGAACCTTCGGTGTTTTGCAAACCTTTGCTGAAAAAATGGTTTGCATATGAGCCCCGGCCATCCACCGAGGGGCTCGGTAGTCAGGAACTACAATAGGCATCAGTTATTCTCTACTTTAATAGTGGGCATCTTCAAAGACATATCTTTGGCGGTCTTTGCAATCGCGGCGGCGGCCTTTAAAGCAATCTCACGGTAAACCTCTGCGGCGTAGCTATCGGGCGAAGCCACAACGGTAGGAGCACCGGAATCGGCCTCTTCGCGAATCTTGGAATCTAATGGCAATTGGCCTAAAACATCCACGTGATACGTTTCGCTCATGCGCTTGGCGCCACCTTCACCAAAGATGTGTTCCATATGACCGCAATTTGGGCACTTAAACATCGACATGTTTTCAACGATGCCCAAAATCGGCACATTGACCTTTTGGAACATCTTTAAGCCCTTCTTGGCATCCAATAGTGCAATATCTTGAGGCGTTGTGACCACGATAGCCCCCGTCACCGGTACCGTTTGAGAAAGCGTCAATTGAATGTCCCCGGTGCCCGGCGGCATGTCAATAACCAAGTAATCCAACTCGTTCCAAGCCGTTTGCGTCAATAGTTGCGTTAAGGCTTGAGCCACCAGGGGGCCTCGCCAAATCATCGGCTCATCAGGGTCAATCAAAAAACCGATGGAATTAATTTGCAATCCCAAGGATTCGATCGGATTCATATTTTGACCGTCGTTGGTCATAGGACGACCGTAAGCCCCTAACATTAAAGGTTGAGACGGGCCGTAGATGTCCGCATCGAGCATCCCGACACGTGCGCCTTGCTCAGATAAGGCTAAAGCAACGTTGGCAGCCACTGTACTTTTACCCACACCGCCCTTACCGCTTGAGACAGCAATAATGTTTTTAACGTTGGGTAATACCTTAAGCGTGCGTTGAACGGCGTGAGCCACAATCTTTTGTTCAACTGCCACTTCAATTTCAAGACCGGACGCAGCAAAAGCTTTTTCGACATTGGCTTTAACGTCATCAATGTAGCGTTTCGCTGGGTAACCCAACTGAATCGTTACCTTAGCGCCCGCCTCATCAATATTGACCATACGGGCTGCCACGTAATCGATGCCCATTAACGGATCAATGACTGTTTTTAAAACGTTCTGAATTTGTTCTTTATTAATCACAACAAAAGTCCTCCAAAATAGTGTTACTAATTTTGCGATTTTTTCTC
>CABSHY010000246.1 GCA_902477615.1 uncultured Sutterella sp. | reverse complement strand
TATTCGACTTATCGAATTCTTTTGCGGTATGCTTTCTGCTCATGACATGGGTCCTCTTTAAAGTTGAATCCTAAACTTATTCTCCCCCATTTCGGGAGGGAGGAGTGATCCATGTCATTATTCAGAGGCTTCATGGGACCTGACTGAATCGGTATGATTCAACCCTTTCGCGAAGGCACTGTCGCTGAACTGTGTCGCCTGCGAGGAACTCTTTACCCTCTCTGGACCATTCCGGCCCACACAGCTTTTATTCTTTTCGGCAAGGAAAAAATCTTATTTTTCACTTTTGGCTTTACTGTTTTCCACAGTAGTGTCATCAAGACCGCGAGCCACGATTTCTGCCAACTCAATGATTTCCATGCCTTCGAGTACCTTATCACCACTCATGGCCGTCTCGAACATCGTCAAGCAATGAGGGCAACTCACAGCAACCGTAGGCGCTGACTCACGCAATTGCTTTAATCGAATAACGTTAATGCGGTTTTGACCTTCCATCCACATTTGACCGCCACCGGCGCCACAGCACATGGCTTGTTTACCGCGGCGAAGGTTTTCAACGCGAGAGACACCGGCGATTTCATCCAAAATCTTACGAGGCGTACCCACGCTATTGTTGTAGCGAGCCATGTAGCATGGATCATGGATCACCAACTTTTCAGGGTGATTCAATTTAGGTTTAATGCGACCGGCTGACATCAACTCATAAATCAAATGCGTGTGACTCATCACTTCAAACTGACCACCCTCAAATTGAGGATATTCATTCTTTAACGTGTTAAAGCAGTGCGGGCAATGCGCCACAATGCGCTTGAAGCTGTATTGACGAAGGTTTTCAATATTTTCTTGAACCGCCAATTGGAACGTGTACTCTTCCCCAACTCGACGAGCAAAATCACCGTGGCAACGCTCTTCTTGCATGATCGCAAAGTTAACGTTTGCAGCACGCAAAATCTTCACCATTGCGCGAGCAATCTTTTGAGCACGACGGTCATAAGAGGCCGAGCACCCTACCCAATAAAGTACATCGACTTTAACGCCGGGCTTAGCAATCGGAAGATCCAAATCTTTACCCCAAGCCAGGCGATCGGCCGGATCCATCCCCCAAGGGTTGCCCACGCTTTGCGTGTTTTCAAGTGCGACTTGAAGGCCCGCCGGGAAGTCGCCTTGTTCAAGTGCCAAATGACGACGCATATCGACAATGGCAGAGGGCAAATCCAAACGTGCCGGACACTCTTGTAAGCACGCACCACAAGTCGTACAGCTCCAGAGTTCATCCTTCGTAATAATGTCGCCCACCAAGGCTTTTTCTTCGTCCGGACGGTGCAACTGATTCTTTAATTTCAGCACCACTTTCTTGGGATCCAATACGGCGCCGGACTTCAATGCCGGGCACACTTCCGAGCAACGACCGCATTCCGTACACGCATCAAAATCCAAGCGTTGTTTCCATGTGAATTGGTTAAATTGAGAAATACCGAACGTTTCTTGTTCTTCGATGTTTTCAATCTTCTTTAATTCGCCCTTGGGAGCCAACTTTCGCCAATAGATATTGGTTGAGGCTTTGTACATATGTGAGAAGTAGGTAAAGGGAATCAAAGTCACAAAGATTAAGGCCATGCCGCCATGCAATAACCAAGCAATGAGGTGCGCGCCTTGCAATTGTTCTTGCGTAAAGAGTTGCGTCAAACCTTGCGCAAAGAGGTTACCCACAGGAGAAAAACTCGCCCAAGCAGGTTGCTGAACGGCCAAACGTAAACCTTCAACCACGTAACCCGTAACGATGATGACAAATAAGGAAAACAAAATGCCCGCAAAGCGCCAACTGCGCTCAAGCGTTGCTTTTTGAATCACAAAGCGACGAACGGTTGCAGCCAAAATCCCCAAGATAGCAACAACACCGGCGATATCCAAAATGAGTTTATAGGCAAGGTACACCCAACCCTTTAAG
>CABSHY010000245.1 GCA_902477615.1 uncultured Sutterella sp. | reverse complement strand
AAGTTATCGAGCTTACAACCGTCACCGATCACTGTGTCTTCCAAAGCACCGCGATCTACGCACGTATTGGCGCCGATCTCAACATCGTCGCCGATTGTCACGCCACCGATTTGCGGAATCTTCACCCATTGACCATCAAAGGGTGCAAAGCCAAAGCCGTCAGCTCCGATCACAGCACCCGATTGGAAAATGCAACGACGACCAATCTTACAACCGTGGTTCACCGTCACATTGGCATGTAAGCGTGTTCCTTCGCCAATGACAGAGCCTGCGCCCACAAAGGCCCCGGCACCAATCCAAGCCTTGGCACCGATCTTGGCACCGGCTTCAATCACGGCACCGGCATCGACTCGAGCGGTTGCATCCACTTGGGCACCATCGGCCACTTGAGCCTTCGGATGAATACCCGGTTGGAAGCGATTCATTTGAGCGTCAACCACTTGAAGGGCAAAGGCAAACCAAGCATAAGGATCAGGCGTAATCACCATGGCTCGCGGCGTTTCGTCACCGAAAATGGCTTGGCGATCTTCTTCACGCAAAACAATCACGCCTGCGCCACAATCTTTAACTTCATGGCGAAATTTCGGATTCGCTAAGAAGGCCACTTCGTGGGACTTGGCGTGTGAGAGCGTACCGATGGAATTAACGGCAACGTTCTCATAGGGGCCAATCAACTTGGCTTCAAGACGTCCTGCGCTTTGAGCTCGCACAGCTTCAACAAGCATGGCTATCGGAAATAACTGAACTTGCATGGCTTACTTCCCCATCGCTTTAATAACTTTATTCGTGATGTCGACATTGGGTCCGACGTAGACGGCTTCTTGCACGATCAAATCATATTTTTCACGTTCGGCAATCGTACGAATCACCTTATTGCTGCGCTCTAAAATGGCTTGCAACTCTTCATTGCGACGACGGTTTAAATCCTCACGCAATTCACGTTCACGACGCTGAAGACGACGCTCTTGATCAGCTAAGGCGCGTTCACGAGTCAAACGTTCATTAGGACTTAAAGAACCGGCTTCTTTTTGAAATTTTTCAACGTCAGCCTTCAATTGTTTAGCGGAGACAGAAACCGAATTTTGACGGCTGGCAAACTCTTTGGCTAACTTCTTTTGAGCCGTTTTGGCGGCATCGCTTTCACGCAAAATACGGTCGGGATTAACGACACCGATCTTGGTGTCTGCCAACACATTTTGACCCAACAACCCGAGCGAGATAACCGAAGCCATCAACAACTTTTTAACCATTTATGCATACTCCATTAAGTACGGCAAAGGGAAAGTGCACGGATTTTGTGCCTTTCCCTAATTTTTATCCTTGACGAGAACCAATTCTCGAGACAAGCCACAGATTAGAAGCCTGTACCGATTTGGAATTGGAAGCGTTCGATTTCATCGTTTTTCTTATCACTAAACGGTGCTGCAAGACTGAACTTCAACGGGCCTAACGGCGAAATCCAAGACACACCGACACCCACGGAGTAACGAAGGTCAGACAAGCTGATACTCGTCTTTTCAACAACATTACCATTTCCGTCATACGTGTCACCCCAAGAGTAACCACCGTCCAAGAACGTGAACCAACGCAACGTACGGTCAGCACCCGGCAATGGCATCAACAATTCCAAAGAGAAGTTCATGGACATGCGACCGCCAGCAGAGTCACCATCCGTATCACGCGGACCTAAGCTTGAGCTTTCATAACCACGGACACTACCGATACCGCCCACGTAGAAGTTCTTAAAGAACGGATAGGCTTTACCGCCCCAAGAATCACCATAACCCAATTCGATGTTACCAGCCAAGGTTAAATCCTTGGTAATGGGTTGATAGTGAGACATTTGGTAACTTAATCGGTAGTAACGCAAGTCCATCACAGGGACCGTTACTTCGCCCGACAAGCGTTGATACGTACCACGATTCGGTGCCAATGCATTATCACGACTATCACGAGACCAGCC
>CABSHY010000244.1 GCA_902477615.1 uncultured Sutterella sp. | reverse complement strand
AAAGCGCAGGAGCTTGCTCATGAAATCACGGCCTTTTGTGCTCAGAATTGGGAAAAAGTGGCCTCTGATCTTCAGTGTGACCCAATTGAAATGGACACAATGAGTACGGCTTTTGCCAAGTTACAACGTTAATTTTTGAAAAAGTACTGATTTTCTAGTACTTATTTTATAATAATTTTCAATACCGGATTTTTCTTTTATCGAAAAAATCCTATACTTAACAAACTGATAAACCCAACTTAGGTGCTTGAAATATGTTAAATAACACTCCCTTAGTGCGTATTGTGGATGACGACGAAGGCATCCGTAACTCCATGGCTTTCTTGCTCGAGGGCGAAGGCTGGGAAGTGAAGACCTATCGTGACGGTTCCCAATTCCTAGCCAACGGCGATTTCGTGCGTCCCGGTTGCATCATCATGGACGTGCGCATGCCGAATATGAGCGGTTTGGGTTTACAAACGCATTTAAATGAAATGGGGGTTAATCTCCCCGTCATTTTCTTGTCCGGTCACGGCGATATCGATATGGCCGTGCATACAATGAAGGCCGGTGCTGTGGAATTCTTACAAAAGCCCGTTCGCGAAGAACGACTTTTCAAGGTGGTCAATGACGTCATTACCGAATACATGAACCGTCAAGAGCGCATGGCTGACGTCTTGGATTTCAAAAATAAGCTCAAGAACTTGACCACGCGTGAACGTGAAGTCGTTAACCTTATCAGTCTCGGTAAGAGTAACAAAGAAGTGGCTGATGAATTGGGCATTTCTGAAAAGACGGCTCAGGTTCACCGCGGTGCCGCTTATCGTAAGCTCGGCATCCATAATGCCACGGAAATTGCACGCTTTTTGATGCGCGCCAAGGAAGATCCGCAACTTAATCAGAAATAATTAAGTTCACGAACTTCAAAGTGCTCCGAAAAGCGATTTTCGGAGCATTTTTTATTTACAAGCAACACAGACGAAAAAAATACCCACCGTGAGTGAACACGGTGGGCCAAAGAATTTGGAGTGATGAAATCTTTCATCCTCCTGACCAAGTCAAGCTCCCTAAATCTCAACTTGGCCAACCAAACGACAATGATACTTACGTATCCCCCTCTAGCCGCTTGGCCTGAATTGAGCATTCTTGCGAACACTCAAGAAGCGGGGCAAGTACAATACATTCCCCCGTTTCACTGCGTATTTTCAACTAAATTAAACTTTTTTGGTAGAGGGCAATTTCTTAAGGGTTTCTACCAATTTTTCAGACAAATAGAGACAACTCTTTGATTTTAAAGAGTGAATTTACAATTCTTTCTTAGAAGATTTAAATTTAAGTGACTTGAGAAAAAGCAAAGAAAGTGTAAATTTACTGTAAAAATCCCTTAAGACCATGGAATATCGCTCGGGAAAAGGCGATCAATCAATTGTCGAATTTCTACATCGGCATCACTGACACTGTCAAAAAGTGTCGGTTTTTGCGTGCCACGTTCATCCCACTGGGCACTGTAAACATTTTCGTGCTTACCCTTTTCCGTCAACGTTACTTTGGCAAAACGCAAGGTTGACTCGCTCCAAGCCGTATCATAGTCAGCCTGATAGGTGACGATTTGCTTGCAATCGCGCGTCGCGTCACGGTGCTCCGCTTCAATTCGTTGCACATAAAACCCTTTATCCATTAATGCACGACGAACAGATAAAAACATTTGGGGTTTGACATCGGGATTATCCACGAGGCAAATCGTTGTTCTCATAGCATTACCGCGATAAGAAACCGAAGTTGCTTGTTGCGTTACACAACCCGTTAAGCCGAGGCTTAAGGTTAAAAGCGATGTCACTAAAAGGGGCTTTTTCATACAATTCCTCAAGGGATTTTCCCTTGCAATCTCGCTAGTTTAATTCAAATTTTGCCAAATGCAATTTATTCTCGTTCTTTTCTTGAAGAAAACTGCGGGAGAACTTAAAAAGCTAAGCAAAAACTAAGACAACTCCTTTACAATTAT
>CABSHY010000243.1 GCA_902477615.1 uncultured Sutterella sp. | reverse complement strand
TACCGCTTGACTTTGAGCGGGCTGCCCTAGAAAAATCTTCCATCGTAAAACGTTGGCAGGAGTACGTTCAAAAATGAACTCGACCCTTGTATTGAAAAACTTATCCAAGCGTTATGGTGACTTTGAAGCTCTAAAGCCTGCCAACGTAGAAATTCCTCATGGGAGCTTTACGAGTATCCTGGGACCATCTGGAAGCGGTAAAACAACGCTATTGATGATGCTTGCAGGGATTGAATTACCCACGAGTGGTGAAATTTGGTTTGGCGAAAAGAATCTTTCTCACGTTGAACTTGAAAAGCGCAACGTCGGCATTGTTTTTCAAAATTATGCGCTTTTCCCCAATTTAACGGTTAGAGACAATATTCTTTATGGACTCGTTAAAAAAGGACTCTCTAAAAATGAGTTGGACCAACGTTTAGGAGAGATGCTAGAGCTTACTCATCTTTCCGGCCTTGAAAATCGCTTCCCTCATGAACTCTCAGGTGGTCAACAGCAACGAGTAGCCATTGCCCGTGCCTTGGCTCCGAAGCCGGACTATTTATTGTTGGACGAACCGCTTTCTGCTTTAGATGCGTGGACGCGTTACGAAATTGGTCAAGAATTGCGAGAAATTCAACAAAAAAGTGCAGTGACAACCATCATGGTGACACACGATCGTACGGAAGCATTGTCACTGTCTGACTTTATTTTGGTTATCAATCACGGCCAAATCGAACAAGCAGGAACACCCTCAGAAGTCTACGACAATCCTAAAACAGAGTTTGTCGCGACTTTCGTGGGTGGCATGAATATCGTTCAAAACGCGGGGATTAATCAGGGGGCAATGACAGGTATTCGTTACGGCGATGTTTTCGTCAAACACGCCACTGAAGGTGCTCTGTCAGAACCCTATACCTTTGTCGGGCAATTGCAACATATCGAATTTATGGGTGACACGGTACGAGCATTCTTTCTTTTAAATGACTTCAAAACAGAAGTTATTGCTGACATTCCCCGCTTGCAACCGGTAGCAAATGACCTGAAAGTCAAGAACCTTTATGCCGTACAAATGCAACCGTCCACATGGCGCCAATGGAGTCACTAATGAAAAAAGTGATCCCAAACGCTTTACTTATTGGATTGGTTCTTTTACTGGGGGTGGGACTTATCCCTCCACTCGGAAAGTTAGGCATTGTTTTATTTAACGATCTGTCGGTTATTGATGAGTCATATACTGGGTACAACATTCGGGCATGCATCAATACCCTAACCATTGGGATTGCCGTTTCTGTTGTTTCTACGATCTTAGGTTTTATCGTTGCGTATGCGATTACTGCCACTCACGCACTAGGGCGTAACTACTTAAAAGCGCTTTTTCTTGCACCTTTATTTGCTCCATCCATCATGCCTGCCATCGGTCTTATTTATTTGATAGGTAGCAACGGCTTAATTCTTAACTTAGAGCTTTACGGCGCTTTGGGTGTTTTCTTGGGTGGCCTTATTTTTGCCTTACCCCATGCAACGCTTCAAATTTTAGTTAATCTTAAAACGCTTGATACCCGTCTTTTAGATGCTGCACGCGCATTGGGTGCTGATAGTACGCGACGATTTTTGACAATTATCGTTCCTCATTGCCATCGAGGCCTTCTTAATGCATTTTTGATTACGTTTGTGTTAACCATCACTGACTTTGGCGTACCGAAACTTTTAGGGGGAAGCTTCCCGGTTTTGGCAACTGAAATCTATGCTCAAGCCATTGGAAGTCAAAACTTTGCAATCGCGGCCTTTTTAAGTGTTTGGCTACTGGTTCCTGCTTTAATCGCATTTTACTTTACGACAAAACTCAAAAATACCGATCAACATCAAACCGGTTCTGTTTTTCAAATTTGTCCCAATATCCTTCGTGACCGAATCTTCACGGCATTAGCATGGTTTATTGTCGGCTGCGAAATTTTAACCATTGCCATTGTGATTTATGGCTCGTTTGTAACCTTCTGGCCTT
>CABSHY010000242.1 GCA_902477615.1 uncultured Sutterella sp. | reverse complement strand
ATTGCCGAGTGTGAAGTGAGTGTGAATTGTTCCATGGCTTCTGGCGGTTTGGCTCAAGTTTTGGGGGCAACGCCCGAACAAGTGGAAAACGCCGCCGAAATCGGGATGGAGCACCACTTGGGGATGACCTGTGACCCGGTGGCCGGTCAAGTGCAAATTCCTTGCATTGAACGTAACGCTGTGGCTGCTGTCAAGGCCATTAACTCCGCACGTTTGGCCCTTTTGGGCGATGGTCAACACTATGTGTCACTCGATAAAGTGATCGTTACGATGTTAAAGACCGGCTTAGACCTTCAAATGAAGTACAAGGAAACGAGTCGCGGCGGTTTGGCCGTGAGCATCGTTGAGTGCTAAACGAAAGGTTTAACTTCTAGCAAAAAAGCCACCCGATTTGAGGTGGCTTTTTTCAGCTCTTTCGATTCGTTATTTTTGAAGGTAACGGCGAATGCTGAAACTGAAGGGATGCGCATCAGTAGCGGGGAAGGTCTGCTCTTCATCGAGTAACCAATGCTCATCATTCAACGGTTTAAAGTAGGCATCGGCATCGTAGTCGGCGTTAATAACCGTGACGTGTGCTACCTTCACTAACGGCAATGTTTGTTGATAGATTTGAGCGCCACCCATGATAAAGGCAACGGGTTCATCTTTGACAGCTTCAAGTGCAGCTTCAATGGTCGGAACCACGCAAGCGCCTTCTGCAACGTAGTCAGCTTGACGGGTAATCACAACATTTTTGCGACCGGGCAAAGGACGACCTAAACTTTCCCACGTCTTGCGCCCCATAATGACAGGTTTACCCAGCGTGGTACGTTTAAAGTGTTTAAGGTCTTCCGGTAAATACCAAGGCAATTTACCGTCAATACCAATGGCACCGTTTCGAGCGTGAGCAACAATTAAATGAAGTTCTGTCATAACGCTCTCCTTAAACCGCAACCGCAGCTTTAATATGCGGATGAGGATCGTAACCCACGATTTCAAAGTCTTCGAACTTATAGTCAAAGATGGATTCAGGACGACGCTTAATCACGAGTTTCGGGTACTGACGCGGTTGGCGAGCCAATTGCGTTTGCACTTGTTCCATATGGTTGGAATAGATGTGGCAGTCGCCACCGGTCCAAACGAAGTCACCTACTTCCAAGTCGCATTGCTGAGCCAACATGTGAGTGAGCAAAGAGTAGCTGGCGATATTAAAGGGGACACCTAAGAAAATATCACAAGAGCGTTGATAGAGTTGAACGGAAAGTTTGCCATCAGCGACATAAGTTTGGAACATCATGTGGCAGGGCGGCAACGCCATGTGAGGAAGCTCAGCAACGTTCCAGGCTGAAACAATCATGCGACGAGAGTCGGGGTTCGTTTTAATGGTATGCACCAATTCAGAGATTTGGTCAATGACTTGACCGTCAGCACCTTTCCAATTGCGCCATTGAACACCGTAAACCGGACCCAAGTCACCGTTTTCGTCTGCCCATTCATCCCAAATGGAAACTCCATTGTCTTTAAGATACTTAATATTGCTGTCGCCCTTGAGGAACCAGAGCAATTCATGAATGATGGAGCGAAGGTGCAACTTCTTCGTCGTAACGAGGGGGAAACCTTCTTGTAAGTTAAAGCGCATTTGATAACCGAAGACCGAGCGTGTGCCGGTACCGGTACGGTCTGACTTCTCAACGCCGTGGAAATAAACATGGCGCAAAAAGTCTTCATATTGATGGTAAAGCATATGGAATCCCCAAAATATTAAATTTCAATGTCTAACATTGTACTCAATTGATGCCGAAGCTTGCGGGAAATTACATGTCCGAAGGTATTGGATACTAGCAGTATTAAGAAGCATGGGATGAATGCTCAAGAAGAATAAAAAATATTCTCTTTTAAATTCAATGATGAAGCGAATAATTTCAAGAAAAATCGAAAAAAGGATTTGACAGAGTGAAAATTCTTCTTAAAATACGCATTCCTGTCTTCACGAAGACGCCTGAAATCAGGCT
>CABSHY010000241.1 GCA_902477615.1 uncultured Sutterella sp. | reverse complement strand
AAGTGCTTGGAAGTGGGCGTGTCTCAAATCAGTGGTGGCTCTCGCACGAGCGTGGGTGGTTATGTGCTCGAAGAAGAAAAGGAAGATAACTCCGCTCAATTTGAAACGAGCGATCGTCGTACGTTAGATGAAGTGGTGAAATGGTTGCTCGATGGTGGCTATTTGCCTAGCTGGTGCACGGCTTGTTATCGCGCCGGCCGCACGGGTGACCGCTTCATGGAATTGGCTAAAACCGGTGAAATTGCCACCTACTGCCAAGCCAATGCCATTATGACGTTAAAGGAATACTTGGAAGACTATGCTCGTCCGGAAACCAAGGCCGCTGCAGGCGCCGTGATTGAAGCAGAAATTCCGAAGATTCCGCATGAAAAGATTCGTAATGCGTCCGTGATTCGACTTCAACGTATTGAAGACGGTGAGCGCGACTTTAGATTCTAAAATTCTCTCCCGAGATTAAAAAATGGGAGCTAATAGACGTCATATGGCGCTATTAACTCCCTTTTTTAGTACCTACGATCTACTTGTTACTTGTCATAGGTCACAATAGATGTAAACAGAACTTCATTGGCAAGCATAAAGTCATCAATCTTCATTTCTTCTCGCCAATTGTGTGAACCGTTTTGGTTTGCTACAAAAATCATTGTGATGGGCACGCCCATATCGGCCATAACTGCGGCATCATGCCCCGCTCCACTCGGAACTTCCATTACATCAATCTTGGCTTGTTGAGCGGACTCCTTCAAATGATTAAATAAGTCCTTATCAACATCCGCTGCCTTACAAACTAAAGTACGATCAAAATCAAATGTCACACCACGATCGGCTCCGGTAGCTTGGGCTTCTGCAACCAAAAGTTGATGGAAGCGATCCAATGTATCCATTGAGAGACTTCGCATATCCACGCTAAAGGTTACTTCACCAGGAATGATGGCAATTGCAGCAGAAGGTGCCGTATTGAACACACCTACCGTGAAAACCAAATCCTCGCCTCTGACAAGCCATTCTGCCCAGTGTTTTTCCATTTTCATTAGCAAATCAGACATTGCCAAAACAGCATCATGTCGATATTGCTTATCAACAGCACCAGAGTGGGCAGTTACACCCGTGCAACGACAGGTTTTATGGCGCAAGTTGCCACGAATACCTGTAACGATCCCAACACGTGCTTTACTTTGAGAATCGAGTGTAGGACCTTGTTCGATATGAAGTTCAGTAAATGCTGCAATTTTTGAAAAGTCGATAGACGGATCAGTTCGAATCATGTCATCGGGTTTAATTCCACAAGCTTCAATTGCTTGGGCCAATGTTTCGTCACGATCACGATGTTTTAAAGCTAAATCTTCGGCGACTAACTGACCAGCCATAGCAAGAGAACCGACATAGGCTTTGCCAAACCACGAGCTCTCTTCCATACGGAAAACAACCATCTTAATATCACGTTTGGGTTGAATACCAAAATGACGAATACCCCACATTGTCGTGATAGCAGCAACGACACCTGCTAAACCGTCGTAATGACCTCCTTGTGGAACGCTGTCAGCATGGGAACCCGTCATATAACATGGCAATGAACGATCTGTGCCGGGAAGTGTTAAGAAAAGGTTGCCACATCGATCGGTTTCAATTTCCAAGTCCAATTCACGGGCCTTATCTTTGAGATACTCATGCACCTTGTTTTCAAGCGGACCGTACCCTTGGCGAGAAATGCCTCGAACAGGATCTTTCGAAAAAGCTCGAATGTCGTCAAAAACTGTTTGTGCAAAATTACGAGCCGCATCGCGGAACAAAACCTCGGACATATCAATCTCCTTTCCTAGGGTTAAATCGACTTTTTTAGTTTAATCCTTTTAATTGCGAAGACGTTACAAAAGCTTCATGATATGTTGGGGATTTCTAAAAAATCCTAAAAAAGCTCGTTGCGAGCCAGTTTTTTTTCATTGGAGTGATATTGAGGAATGTGGTGTAATTGAATTACTACAAACAACCCACCCCAAACCTC
>CABSHY010000240.1 GCA_902477615.1 uncultured Sutterella sp. | reverse complement strand
ATATCGGGCCCATTTTTTTGTCAATTGTGTCAGAATTGCGACACACTTTTTTCTCTCGTTTTGTATGTCTTTTATTGAAATCGTTGCAATTGCCGTTGCGTTATCGATTGACGCGGTTGTGGTGGCGCTTTGTTGGAGCGCCGGGCAAAAGCATATTCGTTATACACACGTTTTTCAGTTCGCCTTAGTCTTTGGTTGCTTCCAAGACTTAATGCCAGTGGGTGGCTGGTTTGCTGGTGAATGGTTAAGTCACTACATCAGTGCTTTTGACCACTGGGTGGCATTTTTACTTCTTCTTTGGGTGGCTTATTCAATGGTGAAGGAAGCGCTTGAGGGCAATGAAGAAGAGGCTTGTTGCGGTCACTGCCAAGGCAAAAAAGAAGAGGGAATTTCTTGGTGGACGTTGATTGTTTTAGCGGTAGCCACAAGCTTGGATGCGCTGGCAGTCGGTTTTTCGTTTGCGATGGTGCAAACGCCCATTCTTATATCGGCTATAACGATCGGGGTGGTTTGTGCAGTGTTGACAGCGATGGCGGTTTCAGCCGGTAAGGCGCTCGCTCAGAAAGTGCAGCGCCATACCGATAAGCTCTCTTTAGTGGGAGCGGCCGTGCTCTTGTTGATCGGTTTAAGAATCCTTTGGGAGCACGGCGTTTTCAGTTAGTAACGCATGAATAAGTCACGCAAGGCATCGACATCGTTGATGCCTTTTTTCAATGCCAATTGCAATAAGATGCGAGCTTTGATGGCAGACAAATTCCAAGAGGAAATGAAGCCAGCTTCTTCCCATTCGGATAAACCATTGAAAATGGCACCGCTAAAGACGCGAGAAGAACGAATCACGCGAACACCCGATTCGCTTGCTTGACTTAAAGCGGGGAAAACCTTGGCGGGGATGCAACCATTACCTAAGCCGGCAAAAACGATCCCTTGAGCGCCACCCTTGACGCAAGCCTCGACCAACATACCGTCATCGTCAGCGTGCGAGAAAAGAATATCCACACGCGGGAAGCTTTCATCTTCTGCGAAATCTTCAATGCTAAAGGGCGTTTGTAGCGTGTGAGGTTTGATGTTCTTATTCATGAACATGACGGCGTTATCTACGACAGAGCCCAATTCTCCGTGCAATAAACCGGCAAATGTTGCAACGTTGGTTGCATGGGTCTTAGTGGAAGTGCGAGCGCAACCAATAATGTTATTTAATACCATCATGACGCCTTGGCCACGAGAAGCCTCGTTTGCTGCCACTTGGAAGGCGTTATAGAGGTTGAGGATACCGTCAGAAGACAGAGCCGTTGCCGGACGCATGGCACCGGTGATAACCACAGGCTTATCGGACTTAATGATTAAGTCCAAGAAGTAGGCTGTTTCTTCCATCGTGTCGGTACCGTGCGTAATGACCACACCGTCAACATCGTCACGATTTAATTGAGCTTGTACGGCTCGTGCTAACTTTAACCAGATCTCACACGTCATGGAACTGGAGTCGACACGGCAAACCGATTCTTGTTCCAAATCAACCAAATCTTTCAAATCCGGAAGCTTATCTAACAAGGCATTAATTTCAAGGTTGCCTAAGCGATAGCCGGTCGTTTGCGTAGCGGTTTCACCGGAACTCACAATGGTGCCACCGGTACTCATCAAAATGATTTTTTTCTTGGACATGGAGATACTCCTAAAAAAGATGGCTTAATTATACGTTTTGGAATAACTTGGTGGCCGGGACGGGAATCGAACCTGTTTGCTTCAAAATCATTGCCGGATGTTAAGTCCGCAACGTTTCTTGCTTTACCATTTTGATCTGTCGGAATTTTTTTGAAAAATTATTTTTGACTAAGTGATTGATGCAAAAAGGAAAGACAAAATATCTTAAAGCTAAGTGAAAAAAGTTCTTGACAAAGTGGAAGATGTCCTTAAAATACGTACTTCTCTGATGCGGGAATAGCTCAGTTGGTAGAGCGCAACCTTGCCAAGGTTGAGGTCGCGAGTTCGAGACTCGTTTCCCGCTCCA
>CABSHY010000239.1 GCA_902477615.1 uncultured Sutterella sp. | reverse complement strand
AATCCCTTGATCGTGATCGTCAACAATGACCGCCAATTGATAGGCAAAAAGCCCGTCGGCACGTTTAATGACGAAGTCGCCCACTTCTTTTTCAACGTCTTGTGTGAAGGGACCCATCCATCGATCGGTAAAGGTAATCGGGGTACTGTCGGTTAAAAATCGCCAAGCACGAATGGGTTTATCTGTACCCGTACGGCAGGTGCCTGGGTAGTGGTTGGGGTTGGAGCCATTGACGTTGGCTTTATTAATCTCGGAGCGTGAGCAAGAGCACCCGAAAACGTGACCGTCACGTTTGAGTTTTTCAAGAATTTCTTCATAGCGATCAACTCGATCGCTTTGAAAGATAATCGGCGCGTCGCTCGGCATCTCAAGTCGTTTTAATGTCTCAAGAATACTTTGCGCCCACTCCTTTTTACAGCGAGTTTGATCAACGTCTTCAATGCGGATAAGCCAACGACCGTTGTGCGCACGCGCATCCACAAAGCTTGCAATGGCAGCAGCAAGACTTCCTAGATGAAGATGACCGGTAGGGGATGGGGCAAAGCGCCCGACGTATTGAGATTGCATGAGGGTAATTGTACGGGAAAAAAATTCCCCGGCTTCCCAAAAGAGGCCGGGGATTGACTCAATCAGCTAGCTGATTAGTACTTGTCGAAGTATTCTTGGATCTTCTTCGGATCGCTCGTCTTCGTCAAAGCCAATTGCAAGAGCACGCGAGCCTTTTGCGGGTTCAAGTATTGACCAGCAACGAAACCGTACTTAGCGTCATCGATTTCAGCAGCCTTCGTGGCAGAGCCGGTCGGAACGCGCGTAGAACGAACCACGGCGACACCGTCCTTAGCAGCCTTTTCGAGGATCGGGAAGATGTTCTTGTGGATGTTACCGTTACCGACACCAGCCGTCACGATACCCTTGTAGCCAGCCTTCAACAAAGCTTGAAGCGGTTCAGCAGGAACGTTGGAGTAGTTGTAAACGATACCGACCTTCGGCAAAGCGTTCAACTTAGAAACGTCAAACGGCGTCTTGGTGGTGTGCGGCGTTGCAGGCGTGTTACCAAAGTGAACCTTGGAGTTGAAGATGTAGCCCATCGTGCCGAAGTTAGCACCTTGGAACGTTTCAACAGCGGTCGTGTTGGTCTTGATAACGTCACGAGCACCGATGATCTTGTCGTCCATAGCGACCATCACGCCACGGTTAGCAGCTTCCTTGCTAGCGGCAACAACAACAGCGTTGTAGAGGTTCTTCGGACCGTCAGCAGACAAACCAGTAGACGGGAGCATAGCGCCGACGAAAACGATCGGCTTGTTGCACTTGGCCGTCAAATGAACGAAGTAAGACGTTTCTTCCATCGTGTCCGTACCGTGGGTAACCACGAAACCGTCGACCTTGTTGCAGTCTTCGTTAATCGTCTTAACGAGCTTCAACCACACGTCATCGGTCATGTCTTGAGAACCGATTTGAACAACTTGCTTCGGAATGACGTTAGCAACTTCAGCCAATGCCGGAACGGCAGCGACCAAATGGTTAACAGAAACCTTACCTGCCGTGTAGGCCGTACCCGTAGCGGATTGACCGGCACCGGCGATCGTACCACCCGTAGCCAAAACTTCAACGTTCGGCAAAGCCATGGCGGTAGCACTAGCGGCCAACAAAGCAGTGGCCAATAAAGTACGTTTCAATTGCATAACAGCTCCTCTTTATTTGTTAAGTTATGCGACCGACTGTCGTTTTTTAATAATCAGTCGGTAATGAGAGTTTTTCACTCACTCAGGTGATGTTAACCAAATCTTTTGCGTTTTTTCGTGGAATCCGAGCGTTATTTGCTTTTAAGCAATGTCTTAACAATTAAAAAGTAACAGAAAAGCTAAGTCATTGAAAAATAACAATATTCATATTTTGCATAGTCACTTTTACCTATCTGATTGATTATTAAAGATTTTCCATTAGTATTAAGGATAACTTCTAATTTGACAAAATTTTAAATAACATTAAAATACCGAATTCTTAAGTGCGCCGGTAGCTCAGTTGGATAGAGTACCTGGCTACGAACCAGGGGGTCGCG
>CABSHY010000238.1 GCA_902477615.1 uncultured Sutterella sp. | reverse complement strand
TAAAAACAAGGTTTTCATTGTGAGCTCTTTAGGGCAGGCCGCCAGTGGCTTTTTGGTCGATAGTTGGGGCGCAAAGAAAACCTTGTTTTTAGGTGCTTCGCTTTTGGCTTTGGGTGGCTTTATTTTGGCGGGCGCCGATAGCTACTTCATGCTTTTCTTGGCTTCTATGGCCTCCGGTTTAGGGAATTCCGTTTTCCATCCGACAGACTATTCCATCATGAATCGCTCGATCTCCCAAGAGCGTTTAAGTTACGCCTTTTCAATCCATGCGATTGTTGGCAACATCGGTTGGGCGATTGCACCGGTTTTGATGATTGCCGTGGCTAATTTTGGTGGTTGGCGAATGGCAGCCCTCGCTGCCGCATTGGTGGGTACGTTCGTTGTGGTTTTGCTTGCCTTTAATCACAAAGAATTCGATATTGAACAGATCACGGAAGAGAAAAAGACGGGAAGCGTACCGGTTAAGGGGGGTCGCTTTGCCTTTTTAGGGGCAATGGCTGTTTGGTTGTGCTTTTTCTTTTTCTTTTTTAATTCGTTTGCCTTCGGGATTTTGCAAAATTTCTCGCCCACGATTTTCCATGAAACTTTTGGTTTAAGTTTGGAGACGGCAACGGCTGCGTTGACTTCTTACTTGTTAAGTAATGCCGCAGGCGTCTTAATCGGCGGGTGGGTTGCTAAAAATTTCAACCACCACAATAAGGTCGTGGCGCTGTGCTTGAGTGTGAGTGCGGCGACTGCTATTTTGATGGCCACGCAGTTGTTCCCCGGTTACACGGTTTTGATCTTTATGGCCTTCATGGGTGTAGGTGTGGGGATTGCGACGCCCTCTCGAGACATGATGATTCGTCAGGCGTGTTTATCCAAGATCGGTAAAGACGGTTTTGGCCGTGTTTATGGCTTTACTTACTGTGGGATGGATGTGGGGCAAACGTTGTCGCCTTTGATTGCGGGACCCATGCTTGATGCCGGGTTATTTGCTGCAGCGCTTATTTTGGTGGCAGTGATGCAGTTCGGAGCCGTGTTTACGGCTCTTGGTGTGAAATCTGAGTAACAAAGGATAATGATGTATAAAAAGACTGCGTTTATCTCGAGTTTGAGTCTTGTTGTATTCACACTCACCGGCTGCTCAACTCCGATGAAATTTGAGGCTCAGTTACCCGAACCTCGTCCTGCGGTGACAAAACTCTCTTACGCCATGCAAGTGGCTCGTGCCATGAAAACCACCAAGAAGTGCCAGGGGTGCGTGGATACCGGTCTTTGGTCTGACGAAGTGGGAATGATCGATAAAGTGGGTTTTGACCCGCTCAAAGTCCAACAAGCCATTCGTGATCAAAAAACTTCCTCAATGAGTGTTGTTGGGGATGCAATTGACGTAGCAGGCACTGCATCCAATATCCAAGGAGTTTTACAAGGCAATGCCTTTAAAGGACATTTACCGGGCGTTGGCTTGGCTTTAACTGTTGGCGGTTGGTTGCTGTTACCTTCAGAAGATGATGGAGTTGATGTAGATTCTTACACCAATCACTTGAAGATGACTTATGTTTTTGCCAGCTGATAACAAAATTACAGAGCAAGAGTTCACGAGTGCCGATACACCCAACGACGAATACAAGGTCTATAACGCCAAACTCTTTGCTCAAAAGAAGTTTATTGCAGCGCAGACAAAAGCCGCCAAAGATTTGGGATTTAAGCCCGTTGGCGACATTCGAGTGCATTTCATAAAAACCGATGATGGATATCGTGACTGGGTACACGTTTGGCAACCGTTGGAAAACGATAAGTTAGCTTGCCCGAAGGTGACGGAAAATTCAGAGCGAATAAAGATTTGTCGAGTCGAAACAGCTCCTTATAAATCACCTTTTGATGAATTGGATCGAACATTTATTTTTGAGCGAACAACCGTTCCGAACGTTTTGGCTAAGGTCCCTGCCGGGGAAAAGCGTTGGATTGCTCACTACGGGTACAACCGAATGTTCCCGACCGGACTCATGATTGATGAAGCCAAAGAGGTGAAGGAGCCTGAGGCGCTGTACCATCAATTTGCCATGCAATTACAAAAGCATCTATTGCCAGGCATGACGATTTTTGTGCCGTCTTATAC
>CABSHY010000237.1 GCA_902477615.1 uncultured Sutterella sp. | reverse complement strand
AACATCGAAGGCAATCCTTTTAATAATTTGATGGATCATTTTTTAGCTACTCGTCCGCATCAAGCCACCTTTGTGCCCGATCAAGAAGGACAAAAGACCTCGGACCACGGCTTTAATTTGGATGTGGACGGCGAGCGTGTGAAACCTTTGATTGAAAAAGCCAAAGCCGCCGGTGTTCGCGTAAGTCTTTTCTTGGACCCGGAACCCTCCGAAATGGTGAAGGCAAAGGCCTTGGGAGCCGATCGCGTGGAGCTTTATACCGAAGGCTATGCCAAGGCCTATGGCACGGCAGACGAAGAAAAGGTGTTGGCTCGTTATGCGGCTGCGGCTCGCGTTGCTCACGAAGCCGGACTTGGGGTCAACGCCGGTCACGATTTAAATTTAGAAAACTTGGAAGCTTTGTTGGTGGCCTGTCGCTACATTGACGAAGTTTCCATCGGTCATGCTTTAACGGCAGAAGCGTTGCGTTATGGTATGGCAGAGACGATCCGTCGTTATGTGGCGATTTTGGATCGTGCTCATCAACGAATTAAGGACCGTGAATGATTTCAGGAATCGGTTGCGATGTTGTAGAACTCAGGCGCGTTGCCGACGTGTATGAAAAGCACGGCGAGCGCTTTGTCCATCGCATCTTAACAACAGAAGAGCTTCCGCTTTTTAATAAACGTAAAGCGTTGGGTGAAGAACGGTTATATGCGTTTTTAGCCTCTCGTTGGGCTGTTAAAGAAGCCATCTCCAAAGCCCTCGGAACGGGGATTACGGCTGAGGTGAGTTTCCATGCGATGGAAATCCTTCATAATGCCTCCGGTGCTCCGATGGTGCTTTTTAAAGGAGAACTTAAAGATCGCCTTCAGGAAGAGGGGATTTTTGTGCACATCTCTATTACGGATGAAAGAAACGTGGTAGCGGCTTTTGCTGTGGCTGAAAAGCGTTTCTAAGATTTGAGGAATTGAAAATGATGGGTCCCTTAGTATTGGACATTGAAGGTACGAAATTAACCGACGCCGACCGTCGTCGCATTGCGCATCCGCTTTGCGGGATGGTGATTTTGTTTACGCGCAACTACGAAAGTCGTGAACAACTCAAAGCTCTTTGTGATGACATTCATGCCGTCAAAGAAGGTGTTTTGATTGCCGTTGACCACGAAGGGGGGCGCGTGCAACGATTCCGTGAAGGGTTTACGGAGATTCCGGCCATGGCCACTTTGGGGCAACGTTCGATTGATTCTCCCGAATCCACTTTGATGGCCGCCATGGCAACGGGCTATGTGATGGCCTCTGAGCTTCGCGCCTGTGGTGTGGATTTTACCTTTGCTCCGTGTTTGGACATCAATTTCCAACGAAGTGAAATCATCGGTCACCGTGCCTTTAGTCACAATCCCCAATTGGTCACGCAATTGGCCTTGGGGATTGTTCAAGGTTTGCGTCAAGCCGGTATGAGCAATTGCGGTAAGCACTTCCCCGGTCACGGTTGGGTAAAGGCCGACAGCCATTTAGAGTTGCCCGTTGACGAACGTCCCTTTGAACGTTTGTTGTTTGCTGACTTAAAGCCCTATCGTTGGATGTCCACGGCATTGGACTCTGTGATGGCAGCGCATGTTTTGTACACGGCCATTGACGACAAGCCCGCCGGTTTTTCTTCACACTGGTTAAAGAAAGTCTTGCGTGACGATTTGAAGTTTGCCGGTGTTGTTTTCTCGGATGATTTATCCATGAAGGGGGCCGTTGGCGTTGGAAGCGTTGTTGAGCGTGCTCAAATGGCTCTAGAGGCCGGTTGCGATATGCTGATTATCTGTAACGACTTTGCCGCAACGGACGAATTGTTGGAAAAGTTATCCTTTGCGGATACGGCTGAGCGTGCCTCACGCGTCAAGCGCTTGGCACCGATGGGCGACGCTTTGACTTGGGATGAGCTCCAAGCGAGCGCGTTATACCAATCCGCTAAAAAATTAATTTAACGAGAAATCAAAGGGATAGGTTCCAATTTTGAAATATCTTAAAAATATTTCAAAAAAGCGCTTGCAAATTTAGAATTTATTCTTAAAATACCAATCCTGTCGCGGGAATAGCTCAGTTGGTAGAGCGCAACCTTGCCAAGGTTGAGGTCGCGAGT
>CABSHY010000236.1 GCA_902477615.1 uncultured Sutterella sp. | reverse complement strand
ACTTTTTACATATTTTTACGGAAGTTCATATTCCTTTGATGTGATTAATCGTCCGTCCAAACCCGATTACCTTTACTTTCTTTATCAATGGCTTGCATCGTTGCTGCATGCATTTGCAATTCATCTTCTGAAGCTTTTTGAATTCGTAAGGCGTCTGCTGCCGGCATTGGCGGTAAGCTCGATAAGTCAATCGTTGAAATATCCAGACTTTCTTGACCGCGCGTCATGCACAAATAGACTTGAGCCAAGAGTTTGGCGTCAATCAAAGCGCCGTGCAAATTACGATCGGAATTATCCACCCCGTAGGCCGAACACAATGCGTCCAAACTCACACGTTGCCCCGGGCGCAAGGTCTTTGCCATCGGCAAAGTATCGACAATGCCTTCGCAGTGATCGCTTAGCTTGCCCAAGCCCAAGCGACCCAATTCCATGTCCAAGTAACCCACGTCAAAGGGAGCGTTGTGAATTAAGAGTTCACTTCCCTTAATAAAAGCTAAGAAGTCATGAACGATGTCGCCAAACAGCGGTTTGTTCTTTAATTTTTCCCACGTAAAGCCGTGAACCTTGGCAGCCCCTTCTTCGACTTCGCATTCGGGGTTCACTAAAGCATAAAAATGTTTTTTCGTGACACTACGACCAATAATTTCAACGCAACCCACACTGATTAAGCGGTTGCCTTGTGAAATTTCCATACCGGTCGTTTCGGTATCGAGCGCCACCTGACGGCGGATTTCCTTTTTCATCGCTTATCTCCCAACGGTCAGCACGCCGCGATTAGCTAATTCGTCGGCCTTTTCATTACCGAAGTCCCCTGCGTGTCCCTTAACCCAACGCCATTCAATGTCGTGTTGAGCAACGAGTTCATCGAGCTTCATCCAAAGGTCCACGTTTTTAACGGGTTTCTTGTCCGCCGTTCGCCAACCTTTTTTCTTCCAGCCTTCCATCCACGTCATGATGCCGTTCTTAACGTATTGGCTATCCAAGAAGATGGTCATGGGAACGGGACGCTTGATCGCAGATAGAGCCGAAATGACGGCCATGAGCTCCATTCGGTTATTGGTGGTTTCCACCTCACCGCCACAAAGCTCTAATGTTTTTTCACCAAAAACCAAGTAAGCACCCCAACCGCCGGGCCCGGGATTATTTTTACAGGCGCCGTCAGTCCAAATTTGTAATTTACGTTCTGCGGTCATAACGCATTAAATACCAAAATAAGAAAAAGAGTATTGTAACGAGAAACAAAGAATCAGCGATGATTTTTGCAGGCTGAAACATTGCGAGCAGCTGCCGTGCCTACCCATGTCTTCTTTAAAATCTCATTTTTGGAAGCGCTTCCCACCAGATGCACGCCACTCACCTTTTTCACAGCGCTTAACATAAAGCCGTTGGCAAGCGCAGGCCACCAACGATCACCCGCCTTCTCACACCACGACCATGACATTAATCGGTGCGGATTGTCACTTAAACTCGGACTATAGATCCCAAAGCGACCGCGATCAATAATGGCGCGAACCCCTAATGACTTTTTGATTTGCTCGACGCTCACGGGATGATGAAGATCCTTGCAGAGTCGTTTGCGCTTTCGAATCCACCACGGACCCCAAGGGTTTAACCCCAAAATCACCATTCGTCCTTCAGGCGCCAAGACGCGAAGCACTTCGGAGAGTGTTTTTTCGTAATCAGGACTGCGTTCGAGCACGTGCACCAAAATGACCAAATCGAAAGTATTTTCTCTAAAGGGAAATTCGGTATAAGACTGGCAAAGGGTAGAGCCATCGGCTTCAAGCGTTGAGAGTTCTGATTGTTGAGCAGAAAAGACTTTAAATGAATGAGAAGCACTTCTCATCACGGGACCAAACGGAGCACCTAATTGCAGAGCCGTCCCGCCATGCAAGCCCTTTAACAGCAAATCAAGCTGTTGAGCTTCCCAACGCCGAAGCTGTGCACCGGCTGCGGAACAAAAGAACTTTGATAGGCAATCCATAAAGTCACCAAACATACAACTATCTATCCATATTACCGTTTTTGCGAAAAAAAATGCGTTACTAAGTTTAGAAGGTTCATCACGAAAACGTGTGAAATTGATAAATAAGTTGACAAAGTCAGTAATTT
>CABSHY010000235.1 GCA_902477615.1 uncultured Sutterella sp. | reverse complement strand
CCAAGTTCTCTCTCACTCCGAAATGGTGCGATGCGCCACATCAATCGTCAATGCTTTCGCTCCACGACCGACGGCTTCAAAAATCTCTTCCGACACTTCAGGCGTGACTTTGGCGGCCAAAAGACCATTATTGAAGCAGTTGGAATAGAAAATTTCACCAAACCCCGTGGCAATCACAACGCGGAACCCCATCTGCATCAACCCCCATACGGCATGCTCACGAGAAGAACCACAACCGAAGTTGGGCCCTGCCACGATAATCTTGGCATCTTTATATTCCGGCTGATTAAAAAGGCAATCCTCACGCAATTGACCTTGAGCGTCATAACGCATATTAAAAAACGTACCACGAGCCAAACCCGACTTATCAATACCACGCAAGAATTGCTTGGGCATGATTTGATCGGTATCGCAGTTGTCGATCGGCAAAGGAACAGCGACCGATGTTAACGTAACGAGTTTTTCCATGGTCTTACTCCTTCTTCGCAAGTTCGCGCCAATCGCAAATAACGCCCATCACCGCAGCCGCTGCTGCCATTTGAGGGCTACCCAAGTGTGTGTGACTGCCTCGGCCTTGACGGCCTTCGAAGTTGCGATTCGTGGTTGACACGCAACGCACTCCCGCATCTAAAACATCATCATTCATGGCCAAACACAAGGAGCAACCGCTCTTTCGCCATTCAAACCCTGCGTCTTTAAAAATCTTATCCAGTCCCAGGGCTTCGGCTTGACGACGCACCCACATCGAACCCGGCACCACCTGTGCTCTGACATGAGAAGCCACTTTGCGGCCTTTCAAAATTTCAGCCGCGCCCATTAAGTCAGAAAGTCTTGCATTGGTGCACGAACCGATAAAGACGTGCTCAATCTTCGTACCTTCGAGGCACTTCCCCGCTTCTAAACATTGATAAGCGAGAGCTCGCTTAGCAGCTTCCTTGTCTTGAACATCTGCAAAACTTTCCGGCATCGGAATTGCCTCATCAATCGCCACCACTTGATCCGGACTCGTGCCCCAAGTAATCATCGGCGAGAGGGTTGATGCATCGATCTCATACACCGCATCAAACGTTGCGTCAGAGTCGCTCTTGAGCGTCTTCCAATAAGCGTTAGCTTGAGACCATTGGTCATCACTCATTCCCAGGGCATGGTTCTTAACCCACTCCACGCTCTTAGCATCGGGCGCAATCAACGCACCTCGGGCACCAGCTTCCACCGTCATATTGCAAAGCGTCATACGACCTTCGATGTCTAATGTATCAACGGCGCTGCCTTGGTATTCGACGACGTGACCTAAAGCTCCCCTGGCGCTTAAGGTACGCATCACCATTAATGCCAAATCTTTTGGCGTTGCGCCTGATGGCAATTGTCCGTCGATTTTCACAAGCATCGTTTTTGCCAAACGATAAACCAAGGTTTGCGTAGCTAAAATGTGCTCAATCTCAGACGTACCGATCCCAAAAGCCAAAGCGCCCAATGCACCGTGCGTAGTTGTGTGACTGTCACCGCAAATGACCACCATCCCCGGTCGCACCAAACCTTGCTCATCCATTAAGACGTGTTCAACGCCTTGATAAGGGTCGTTTGCACCATAAAAGGCTTTAATGCCATACCTAGAACAATTTTTCTCAAGATTGGAGGCTTGAATGGCGCTCGCCTCATCAACAATCACTCGAGGCGACACGTCGGCCGAAGGAATAATATGATCAACCACACAAAGGTGAGAGTCCGGAGAGAAAACGCCAATGTCTCTGTCGACTAAACCCGCAAAAGCTTGTGGGCTAGTGTATTCATTGGCAAAGTGAGCATCGACGTAGAGCAAAACGGTATCGTTATCGATGGTTTTGACCGTATGCGAGCGAACGATTTTTTCATACAGCGTTTGTGCCGGCATACACACTCCTCAATATTAATGTTTCTGCGTTTGGCCGTAATCGGCAGGAAGGTAACGTTTGCGCGTTTTCAAAACCACCCACCAGCAAATACTGACCATCAAGCCACAAAAGAGCAACACCAAATCATACTTCCATGCACTCCCCATCACAATAGGCACCCAGAAGGCTGCACAGAACGCAAAAGCAGAGGTTTGGAAAAATTGTTGAATACTTGCTGCCATGCCCCGATTTTTTGGGAAATAATCCAAGTTATAGACCGT
>CABSHY010000234.1 GCA_902477615.1 uncultured Sutterella sp. | reverse complement strand
ATTGCCGACCCCGGTGCCAACATCGTGGCTCGCGCTCAAGAGTTAGGGCTTCACGTGCGTCCCTTGGTAGGGCCCTCGTCCATTTTGCTTGCCTTGATGGCCAGTGGCCTTGACGGTCAGCATTTTCGCTTTCTTGGCTACCTGCCGATTAAGGAGCCCGCTCGCACGGAAGCCCTTTTGGCGGCTGAGCGCCAAAGCGCTCGAGGTGAGACGCAACTTTTTATTGAAACCCCGTACCGCAATGCGGCGTTTTTGGACTACCTCTGCCAAACGCTTAAGCCCACAACACGCATTACGGTCGCTTTAGACGTAACGGGCCCCCAAGAGATGGTTCGCACACAAACGGCACAAGCTTGGAAAAAGGCGCTCCCCGCTCTTCCCAAGGTGCCTGCCATTTTTGCCATTTTGGCCGAAAAAGTGACCCGAAACGATTCCGTGCGACAAACAACGCACTTCAAGAAAAAGCCCAATACGCATTTTAAGCGCTAGAAATACATGACCGCACATTCGTGCGGTCATCTCGTTTTTGGGGAATCAAATAGGTGTTAGTGGTAGAGATCGTCCAAACCCAAAGCGCTCACCAATTGGGGAACGTTATCAACCACCGGCAACTTCCACTTCTTTAATTCACTCTTAGGGAAGGCGCCGTAAGAAACGGCAACAGCGGCACAACCGGCATTTTTTGCCAAATACAAATCGTGCTCGGTATCCCCGATCATGACCATTTGTTCCAACGCCACGCCCGTGCGCTCGGAAATCATTTCAAGCATCAAAGGGTTGGGTTTACCGGCACTTTCGTCGGCCGTTACCGTTGTTTCAAACACATCGGCAATACCGGTTAGGGCAAACACGCGATCTAAGCCTCGACGACTTTTACCGGTCGCCACCGCCATACGAAGGCCTGCGGTTTGCATCTTGCGAAGCATTTCTTCCATGCCGGGGAAGATGCCGATTTCACGTTCTTTGACAATGTAATAGTCACGATAGGCCGTTTCAAAAGCGTCGTACTCTTCTAAGCGGAAGTTGGGCTCTAAGGTCAAAATTGCACTTCGCCAATCCAAACCAATCACGCTTCGAGCTGCTTCCATACCCGGATCTTTATAACCCAACGTCACGAAAGCATGACAAATACCGGCCGCAATCGGTTCGGCCGTATCCATGATCGTTCCGTCCCAGTCGAAAACAAAGAGGTCATATTTAGGGACAAACATCGTTAATCTTCCTTTCGTGATTTCAAGTAAGCAATTAATTTGGCGCATTCGGCAGGCAAGGGAGAAATGACTTCCATATTAGCGCCCGTAATCGGGTGCTTAAAGGATAAGCGATAGGCATGCAAGAACATGCGCTTAAAAGGCATCCCTAAAGAGCCCTTGGCAATCGCTTTATTGACTTCAAAGTCACCGTACTTTTCATCGCCTACCAACGGGTGACCACAAGATTGAGCGTGAACACGGATTTGGTGCGTACGACCGGTCTTTAAATCCACGGCTAAATAAGAAACGTCACCGAAGCGGTTAAGCAGTTGGAAAATCGTGTGACTCGGCAACCCCTTTTCATTATCGACGCAGACGCGACGTTCACCCGAAGCGGTCACAAATTTGTGAAGTTTTGCTTTAACGTGCTGACGGTCATTGACCCAGTCACCCAAGACTAAAGTCTTATATGACTTGTGCACTTCCCCTTCTCGCATCATTTCATGCAAGCGAACAAGCGCCTTACGAGACTTTGCCAACATCATCACACCGCTCGTTTCACGGTCAAGGCGGTGAGCTAACTCTAAAAAGGGTTGGTTGGGGCGAGCAGCACGCACGCGCTCGATTAATCCGTAGCTGATACCGGAGCCACCGTGAGCGGCCAAACCGGCAGGTTTATCAACCACCAAAATGTGTTCATCTTCGTAGAGAATCGGTAAATCGGCCTCGCTTACCGGCACGGGTTGTTCTTTCTTAGGAGTCGAAGAGACTCGAATCGGAGGAATGCGAAGTTCATCCTCTAATTGCAGACGGGTGTCGACTTGGGCGCGCTTTTTATTGACACGTACCTCACCGCCTCGCACGATGCGGTAAATATGGCTTTTGGGCACCCCTTTGGCGATACGGAACAGATAATTATCCAATCGTTGACCATCGGCATCGGGGCCAATTTTCACCCAAACCACA
>CABSHY010000233.1 GCA_902477615.1 uncultured Sutterella sp. | reverse complement strand
AGCACGTTGTTCCGTAATCGTCATGCCACTGATGGCAAAGTCAATGGCGCGCGTTTGCAAAGCCGGAATCAAACCGTCAAACGGCATATTTTGCAACTTGATTTCAACACCTTGGGCCTTACCGATTGCACGGATCAAGTCCATTTCAAAACCAGCCGGTTGATTATTCTCATCCACAAATTCAAACGGAGCAAAAGCCATGTTGGCACCGGCCGTATACACTTCTGCTGCTTGAGCTTGTGCCATCACGCCGGTTGCTGCCATCATCACGACCATCATCGTTGCTTTAATCTTTAACGTCATTTTGCTCTCCTTGTCGATCCAAGCAAAAATTTTTCTTCTTTATTTCTTTTAAACGCCCCTTTCAGAACTCTCGGAGTCACTTTTGGCGTCGTGAGGTGAAAGTTTATCCATGCAAGAAAATCGTACAACCTCACAACCGATTGTTTTCATTCATAAAATGTCGAATTGTTTCAACAAAAGGTCGACAATTATTTGCCAAATGCCTATTGTTTTTCGCACATTTTCTTCCGAATAATACTAACCCTTTGAAATTATTAAATAAAGACTCGTTTACACTTAATCGCGAGCATTAGAAGAAAAATAGAGTCTTTTACTTACATCAAATCGCAATGCCAAAAATATGCAGGGATTTTTTTCAGATCAAGTTTTTTGATAACTTCCGTAAAGTAGAATTATTTTCTTTATATTTCAATGAATTATCTTAATAAAAGTCTGAATTCTTTTAATTGACAAGTTTGAATTTTTGTCGACTAAAAAAAAGTTTGAGCTAACTCAAACTTTTAATGGAAAAGTCAGTTTTTCTTTGAAAAAACCGCTTTATTTGAAAATTATTCAACCCAATTGTTGAAAATCCATCATTAAGATTGATTCGAACGGGAGGTTCCGTGCAATTGTTTCATCAAGGCTTGGAATTCATCCTCGGTCATCTTCTCTTTGGCTCGCGAAAAGTACGTGCTAAAGAGCAACTCTAAACTTCGAGTGACCACTTCCGATGATGAACATTGATGGATTTGAGCAAAAGCTTCCAGTCGCTCGACGTAATGACTTGGAACCTTGATCTCAATGGTTTGATGCTGCATGGGCGAAATCTCCTTGACTTATTATCCTGTCTCAAAGAGAAAAACTCTTCCCCAAAAGCCCCATGCGTTGATAAAAGCCAAAAGGCTCTTTCTCCTTTACGCCTGATCGTCCTCAATTTCGACCAAAAGGTTGGCTGCAGTCTTTTCTGTCAGGGTATTAATTAGAGTGTCAACAGATTCAAGAGGCACATCGAGCAAAAATGTCACGTCCATCCCGAAGTCTTTTTCTAAAATCTGAGCGTTCACCGATTCAAATTCACGCAAAGCAATATTGACAAAACGATGCTCTAACGTGAAACGAACTTTCTGACACGGCACACGTTCTCGAATGGGGAGAGATTCCAATCCTAATTTAGTAAGTCCTTGATAGGCCCTCACAAGACCACCCGTGCCCAAGAGAATGCCACCAAAATAACGCGTCACAACGGCTGCGACTTCGCCCACTCCACAGTGCAAAAGCACCGTGAGCATCGGGCGTCCTGCCGTGCCCTTCGGTTCCCCGTCGTCGCTTGCGCCCACCTGAGCAGTGCTTCCTGGCTCACCCGCGACATAGGCCCAGCAGTTGTGCGTTGCCGTGGCGTGCTCTTCTCGAATACGTTCAATAAAAGCCTTCGCCTCTTCGGTATTGGTGACGCGCGCCATCGTCACGATAAAGCGCGAACGATGAATGATTTCTTCAGCGCGATGAATTTCACCGGGCTTGAGGTCAGGGACGTTGTAAACGGTTTGTGCCATTTTGAAATAGAGAAAAAGCGATCCGAAAACATCATGTCTCGGATCGCTTTTTTGATCAAGGAATCAAATTCTTATGGAATCCGATTACATCATCGGCATGCCGTCCATGCCACCCATGCCGGAGGGCATCGGCTTAACATCTTCAGGCAAATCACCAATCATGCAATCCGTCGTCAAGATCAAGCTGGCAACGGAAGCGGCGTTTTGCAATGCCGTACGCGTTACCTTCGTCGGATCCAACACGCCCATTTCGATCATGTCGCCGTAGGAGCTCGTTTGGGCGTTAAAGCCGTAGTTGCCTTCGCCGTTAGCGACAGCGTTCACCACGACGCTG
>CABSHY010000232.1 GCA_902477615.1 uncultured Sutterella sp. | reverse complement strand
TGTAAAGCATCCAGCCCTTGCGACCCGTAGCCTTCATAAAGACAGCCACAGCGGTCAAGACGAGAGCAGCCAACAATTGGTTAGCAGAACCGAAGAGCGGCCAAACGCTCATGTAACCGGCCAAGCAAAGCATGAAGCCCAAGACCAAGGTTAACGTCGTTGCAAAGACCGTGTTCGTGAAGAGCTTTTGCACAGCCGTCTTTTCTTGATTGGCAGGCGGCGTGAAGAGTTCTTGCAAGGACATACGACCGATACGAGCCACAGCATCAACACTCGTCAAAGCCAAGGCGCTCACGCACATCGTCATGACGCAGGCTGCGATATGGGTGGGCATGCCGAAGATTTCCGTCATGAAGCCGGCAATGGAGCTCGAGAACAATTGGAAGGGCGTGCCGCTCGGCAATGCACCGTTAGAGGCAGCTGCACAAACAACGATCAAGGAGACGACACCCAACACAGCTTCAACAGCCATGGAGCCGTAACCCACGAGACGCATGTCTTGTTCATTGGCGACCATCTTCGAAGACGTGCTAGAAGACACCAAGCTGTGGAAGCCGGAAACAGCACCGCAAGCGATCGTCACAAAGAGCATCGGGAAGAGGTCAAGGCCCTTGACTTCAAAGCCAACGAAAGCCGGAAGATTGACGTCAGGATTCTTAACAAACACACCGATCACACCACCCAAGATCATGCCGATGAGAAGGAACATGCTCAAGTAGTCACGGGGTTGCTTCAAAAGCCACATCGGAACGACGGCTGCTGCGAAAAGATAGGCAAACACGATGTAGCGCCACGTTTCGCTGTCAGCATAGATCGGGAATTCAACACCCAACCAAACCATCACGACCATCAAGACAATACCGACGCCCAATTGTTCGCCACTGCTGGGCTTTCGATACTTCAAATAAAGACCGAACATGATGGCGCCGACCATGTAGATCATGGAGATGGAGGCGGCAGCAGCGTTGGGAACAATTTGTTCGCCCGTTGCCGTAAAGCCATTAAAGGTATTGGCCACGATGTCACAGAAGGCAGCGATCACGAGGATCGTAAAGAGCCAACAAAAGAGCAAGAACAATTGACGACCGGTACGACCGATGTGTTCTTCGATGATGGCACCCATGGACTTACCGCCACTCTTCACAGAAGCGTAAAGGGCAGAGAAGTCTTGAACGCAACCAAAGAAGATGGAGCCGATCAACATCCAAAGCAAGGCTGGAAGCCAACCAAACATGGCGGCAATAATCGGACCCGTGACGGGGCCGGCACCGGTGATGGAAGTAAATTGGTGAGCAAACACACTCCAGCGATTGGCCGGCGTGTAGTCCTGACCGTCGTTGAGCACTTGGGCAGGGGTTTTTGCATTGGGGTCGATACCCCACGTCTTTTCAAGCCATCGCGCATAAACGCGGTAGCCTAAAAACAGAACAACAATGGCAAACGCCAGGATTGTCAGTCCATTCATAATGACACCTTTGAAATGTACGTAAATTTTTAACTGGGTAAAAGATGTTTAGGTGTCGGAAAGATCCAAAAATGGATTTGAGAAATGGATCTTTCCGTACCGAAAGTTTTGCAAGTGGCCGGCTTTTAACCGGTATCAAATGCTGGCTTTGATCAATTCGCCCAAGCGCTTGACGCCTTCACGAATCGTTTCAGGGCCGACCGTCACGAACGACAATCGGAAGTGGTTATATTGAGGAGCATTGGCGTAGAAGGGTTCGCTCGGTACATAAGCAACCTTTTGTTCGAGCGCCTTTGGTAAAAGCTTCGTGGTATTGATTTGCTTGGGTACCGTTACCCAGATAAACATACCGCCAATCGGGCGCGTCCAAGTAACACCTTCGGGCATAAATTCTTCAAGTGCTGCCAACATAGCGTCAGCATGCATTTTGTAGCGTTGGCGAATGGCCGGAAGGTGCGTGTCCAAAATGTTTTCAGAGAAAACTTGAGCGGACACCAACTGTGTAAATGTACAAGTGTGCAAATCCATCGCACCCTTGATTTGAACAATCTTTTCAATCACTTCTTTAGGGGCGATGACATAGCCCAAGCGGAAACCCGGGGTCAAAATCTTAGAGAGCGTTCCTAAGCGGATCGTGCGTTCAGGCGCAAAGGCGCGAAGTGACATCGGCGGTTCTTCCGAGTACCAGATTTCGCCATACGGATCGTCTTCGACCAACCCCAT
>CABSHY010000231.1 GCA_902477615.1 uncultured Sutterella sp. | reverse complement strand
ACTTAAATGCGACCATCACTCCCCTTCCCCAATGGCATTTTAGTCCTGACCATGCGGAAGCCAAACTCAAGCACCAATTTGAAGTGCAAACGCTTAGCGCTTGGGGTTTGGATGAAGTACCCGACGCCGTTAGCGCTGCCGGCGCACTTTTGGGATATGCTGAAACGACGCAATGTGAGGCAATTCCTCACCTCTTACCCCCGGTATTTGAAGTTCAAACGCGTTTTGTTGGTATTGACCCTGCTACGCGTCGCAATTTGGAGCTTACCGAAACGCTTCGTGGTGATGATGGCCCAACGTTATTCTCGTTGCTGGATCACTGTAAAACCGGCATGGGCTCTCGTACATTGCATCAGTGGTTGCACAACCCCTTGCGTGACTTCACTGAAATTGCCGCTCGACACAATGCTTTAGGGGCTTTGATTGAAGCAGAAGATATTCTTGAAAGTCTCAAAGAACACTTCAAGACGTTGCCCGATCTCGAGCGTTTAGCCACGCGTATTGCCCTCAAGAGCATTCGCCCTAAGGAATTAGCTGCGCTTCGTGATGCATTGCCTCATTTAGCCCTCATTGTTTCCAACGCTCGCGTCATTGACGATCCCTTCTTGGCTGACCGTCTTGCTGCCCTCGTCATTGACCCAGCTCTTTATGAAAAGTTAGACGCTGCACTATTGCCCGAGCCCGCTACGCTTTTGCGTGATGGAGATGTCATTGCTAGTAGCTATAACGAAGAGCTAAATAACTTACGTGAGTTGCGTGATAACGCCGGCAATTTTTTAGTGGAATTTGAAGCGCGTGAACGAGAAAGCACAGGGATTAGCAATTTGCGTGTGCAATATAACCGCGTTCAAGGCTACTTTATTGAAGTCTCTCGCGGACAAGCCGATCAAGTACCCGTTCACTATCATCGTAAGCAAACGCTTAAAAATACCGAACGTTACATCACGCCGGAATTGAAGGCTTACGAGGATAAAGCGCTCTCCGCGCAAGAGCGTTCGATGGAGCTTCAAAAAGAGCTCTATAACGATCTTTTAGAGTTTGCTGATCGCTACATCCGCGATCTTCAAAACGCCGCCATCGCTATCGGTGAAATTGATGTGTTGATGGCCTTGGCAACGCACGCCATTAAAGCCAATTGGGTTAAACCCAGTCTTGAGAAGGTGCCTGGGATTGAACTCGAAGGCGCTCGTCATCCGGTAGTTGAAGACGCTATTGAAACCTACACGCCCAACGACTGCGTGCTCATGCCCGGCCGTCGCTTATTGGTGATTACCGGCCCCAACATGGGCGGTAAATCGACCTTTATGCGCTCGGTGGCATTAATTGTGCTCCTTACCCATATCGGTAGTTTTGTCCCTGCCACGAGCGCCAAAATTGGTCCTGTTGATCGTATTTTGACGCGTATCGGTGCCAGTGACGACTTGGCTCGCGGGCGTTCCACTTTTATGGTGGAAATGACGGAAGCCGCTGCTATTTTGCATCAGGCCACAGAGCAAAGCTTGGTGTTGATGGACGAAATCGGTCGCGGCACCTCAACGTTTGATGGACTGAGCTTGGCCGGCGCCATTGCTCATGAATTAGCTTTGGTGAAAAAGAGCTTCACGCTTTTTGCAACGCACTACTTTGAATTAACCAAACTTGCCCAAACGGCCCCCGAAGTTGCCAACGTTCATGTGGCTGCCGTTGAAAACAAGTCCCGTATTGTCTTTTTGCACGAAGTCAAAGAAGGCCCTGCCAACCAAAGTTATGGGATTGCTGTTGCTCAGTTAGCAGGGGTTCCCAATAGCGTCATTCGTCGTGCTCGTAACATGCTTGCTGAGCTTGAAAGCCGCTCTCATACGAATGAACAGTTGGATCTCTTTGCCGTTGATCCGTTAATCGAAATGGATAATGAAAAAGAGCCCGAAATCGAGCCCTCTTTCTTGCTCTGTGAGGAGCTTAACAACTTGGATATCGATCAGCTCTCGCCCCGTCAAGCCTTAGATCTTCTCTATAGCTTAAAAGACAAGGCTAACGACATCGTTTCGGACCGATAGTCCTTAGTGGCGAGTCGCGGTCGGATCGTCTTCTTCATCAGAGTCAAAAACATCAACCTTTTTGTCCGTGATTTGCAAGAAATTCGGCACCACGACATCGTCCGATGCACCCATTTCTGCTTTAGCGGGTGCCACGTCTTTAATCTTAATTTCAAAATGCAAACCGTA
>CABSHY010000230.1 GCA_902477615.1 uncultured Sutterella sp. | reverse complement strand
TTTCCGTTAGCGTCTTTTGGAGCGCACGGGTACGGCTTGCCACTTCAACGGAAATGACGAGGTTATAAAAAAGCCCCGCCACCAGTAAGAAAATCCCCATGATGAATACCATACGATTTTCTTGGAAGATGCGATTTAAGGTCGAATAAGTGATGTCGCTATAGGGTCCAAGCTTTAAGCGATAAAGCATATCGTAGAGCGAACGCGGGTTATCGGGCAAGCTCCAAGTCACGCCGTCCTTTAAACGCATCCCCACCACGATGTTATTCATGGAGAGCACCATGTTGGCATTGGTGTCTTTTTGATAACTTAAAACAATGCTTGAGAAGGTTTGAGTCGAGTGTTGGCATGCCAATTCATCCACGGGTTGCGGATTAATCACGCGGAAGTCACTTAAGTGAGCCAAATTCTTTGACATGTAGTACTCAATTTGGCATGCCGGCACGATCCCCACATCGGTGTAGCCGTACTTCACATCATTTAACACTTCCAAGGGGCTCTTGGAAGAAGCAAAGGTTGCCGAATCAAATAACAATTGGAACGGATAGTCCATCTTGGCAAAGGGGTCTTGAGCCGCTAAAAAGCCCGCAAAAGAAGTCTTGGCCACACCTTTAATTTTCACGCCCGTGTGAGCGATGTCATTTAACGTATAGAGCTTGTCATTGTCATGGCGCACAGCAATCGTGGAAGCCATGGAGTGACCGGGCGAAGAGGCCTGCGGGCGCCAAAGCATGGACATGGGCTTCACACGATCTTCAAACGAAAGATTGGCGTAAAAGTCCGGGCCACTGATTAAGAAGTCAATCAAACCGTCCTGAAGCAAATCTTCAATCGTTAATCGATCCAAGTGCTTAAGTACCAAAAACTTACCTTCGGCATTAAAGGCTTCATTAATGGCATCAAAGGTCGGCGCAATGAAGTTATCAATGAGGTATGGCTCAATATGATTGTCAATCGCGACAACCACTTGGTTGCTGTCTTCACGCGGCTTATTGATCAAGCGCTCGACCGGCGTGGTTGGCGAAGAATGGAGCTATGGTCATCAATCACAAGTGACTCGACCCCAAGGGCCGACAGAAAGATGACTACCATCGCAACGGCAGTGATGATTAAACGACGTAACATAAAAAGACTACGATATTTTTGTATTCGGTTGAACAATCTTAACAACTGTCACTAGAATTAGAAACAACAATTTTGAGACAAGCTAGACGAGATGGCCTATTTATCCTTACAGGATTCGATCCCCGAGACCTTATCCAAGAAAACACTTTTGGTTGACGTGATGAGTGATGTGTTTTCGCTCAAGGCTTTGCGTTGCCAAATTGTGACAATCGGCGACCTCGCTAAGGCATTGAAAACAGAGGGCAATAACGGACTCTCGCTATCAAAAGAAGAAAAAGATGCCTACATTGACTGGCTCACTCAACATGGGCTTTTTAGTCACCGTGGAAGAAAACCTAAACCTCAAAACGATCAAAATAAAGAGTTGCCTCCCCCTAACCCCAAAATTGTTCCTCTGGAACGTATTGAATTAGGCGTGGGACTTGACGGTAAAACCGGTACCAACCGTGCCGCTGATCATTTAAGAAGCTTAGAGGCCACCGATGACCTCTCGGCACTTAAGGCTTGGCTTGCTGCTCGCGCTAACAATACCAATACATTGGGGGTTTATCGGAAAGAAGCCGAACGATTTTTATTGTGGTGCACGGTTGAAAAGGACATTGCGTTAAGTTCTGTGGGGCTCGAAGAGGCTTCGGGCTATTTGAGATGGCTTGAGCAACTCGGTCGATTAAACGATGACGAATGGTCCAAGCGCTGGCATTGTCCTCAAAGCGATTGGATTGGTCCTAAGAATTTAACGCGTGACAATCCCCAATGGCGCCCCTTTAATGCAGCGCTCTCTCAAGGATCACGCAAGCTCTCTATGACGGTCATTCGCCAACTCTTTAACTTTTTAAAGAAAACGGGCTACATCATCTATAACCCCTTTGATCAGATTTCGGGCAAAGTCCCCTTCTTGGAAGGCGAAGGAGCACCTAAAGAATACGCAGATCGCTCCTTTACGCCCGATCAATGGTTGCTCGTCAATCGCTTTTTTGAAGCGCAAGAAGACGATGAACGTCATGCGCGTTTAGCCGTCATCATGATGCTGGGCAAGGGTCTTGGACTTCGTGCCTCGGAAATGCTCCAGGCTCGCGCCTCTTGGATTGTGGAGCG
>CABSHY010000229.1 GCA_902477615.1 uncultured Sutterella sp. | reverse complement strand
AAACACTTGTTCCTTGTCTTCAGAAAGGTCGGTGTTGTAGGCCAAGGGCAAGCCCTTCATGATCGTGAGCATGGCCATCAAGTTACCGTAGACGCGACCGGTCTTACCACGAATCTTTTCAGCGATATCGGGGTTCTTCTTTTGCGGCATGATGGAAGAGCCCGTGCAGAAGTCGTCAGAGAGTTCAATGAACTTGAAGTCTTGCGTAGAGAACGTGACGAGTTCTTCGGACAAACGGCTCAAGTGCATTTGGCACATGGCAGCACAAGCGTTGAATTCGCACATATGGTCACGGTCACTCACGGAGTCGATGGAGTTGTCGGTCGGAGCATCAAAGCCCAAAGCCTTTGCCGTGAATTCACGGTCGATCGGGAAGTCGGTACCGGCTAAAGCGGCAGAACCCAAGGGGCAGCGACCCATGCGGGTGTAGAGGTTGTCAAAGCGCGTGAAGTCGCGTTCCAACATCCAGAAGAAAGCCATCATCCAGTGGGAGAAGAGAATCGGTTGACCGGTTTGCATGTGGGTGTAACCCGGCATGATAACGTCCATGTTCTTTTCAGCCGTTTCGACGAATTCAGCTTGCAAGGCACGGATGGCTTCTTGAACTTCACGAATCGTGTGACGAAGCATCATCTTCGTCGTTACCGTCGTTTGGTCGTTACGGGAACGAGCCGTGTGCAAACGACCGCCGACAGGGCCGACGATTTCGGTCATGCGCTTTTCAATGGCCATGTGAATATCTTCGTCAGCCGTACGGAAAACGAACTTGCCATCACGGATTTCTTGAGCGACTTGTTCAAGACCTTGGCAGATCGTTTGAGCATCTTCCGTGGAGATGATGCCTTGACGGCCGAGCATAGTGGCGTGGGCTTGGCTACCTTTGATATCGAACGGGCAGTTGCGTTGTTCGATCATAATCGTGGCGTTGAAGTCTTCCACGAGTTTGTTGGCTGCCATATCAAAACGACCGCTACGAGATTTGCTATCCATTTTTAGATTTTCCTTAAAGGGTAAAAAGGGGTTAATTACAGTAATTTGGATTTGAGGTTAAGACCTCTGATTGGTTGTTGAGTAAATTCTACCCTTATTTGTCGACAAATATAAAATAGAGTTTTAGGGGTATAGTAGAAATGAATGAATAAATCTTTTGAAAATCAATGAAAAATCTAATCTTATTAGGACTATCCCTTAAGTAATTTTATTGCCAAATTGTTGCTTAATTTTTACGCTAAAAATATTTGATTTGTCGGCAAAACAATTTTTAAGAGAATTTCTGAATAAAAAACAGGCGAAAGTTTTGACGCTTTCGCCTGATAAACAAAAGGAGCAAATGGATTATTTTTTACCAGCCGTAGAACTCTTTAACGGTCTTCCAAGCAATGGTTTGAAGGTGCTTAGCATCTTCGGGTTTTAAGGGCTTTTCACAACCACCCAAAATCTTGTAGCCTTCAGGGTTCTTTTTATGAATCACAGCGTAGAGCATGGCACCGTAAAGGTAGGAGCCGGCAGCCGAAGGATGGCTCTTATCATCTTGGTGCATTACCAAGTCGGGACGCACTTTCAAGCTTTCGGCAAACGCCAAGCCCACGGGCAAGACCATGGTCTTGTTTGCATTACCGACCTTGATCGTTTCATCGGCCAATGCCTTTGTGTCTTCGGGCTTATCTTGGCGAGCCCACGTTGCAACGAGTAACGGCGTAGCGCCAGCCTTACGAATCGTATCAATATGGGCTTTGGCAGCTTTTTGGAAATTCTCCATGCCCTTGGGGTTAATGGGTTCTGAGCTTTGGCCTTGGAGCACAACGATATCAAACATGGGTTTGCCTTCTTTGACGTTTTTCGCGTACGGATCCATGGCTTTGTCGGGCGTCAAATAGTCTTTGACATTGTGAAAAGACAAGCGAGCCGAACTCATCGTGAGCAAACGCGTTTTCCACTCAACCTTCCCTTCTTTCGTAAATTCGCGAAGATAGCTATGAACACCACAGTTGTAGAAGCTGTAGGAGTTGCCGACAATCAGAGCGCTCTTAGGGGCCGTGACGCCTAAATCGGTGATCGTGGGTTTGACGGTGTTTTCTAAGGCCCAAGCGCTTGTCGTCATCGCTAACAGTGCTGTTGTGGCGAGAATAAATTTTTTCATCTCAGTGTTCCTTTTTTTTGAAGGATGGTTTATTGCTGTTAGAAGCTATAGCGCAAACCAGCCATTAATTCAAAAGCGGTTTGAGCATATTTGTCAGACAGCAATAAAC
>CABSHY010000228.1 GCA_902477615.1 uncultured Sutterella sp. | reverse complement strand
CACAGAACGCAAAAGCGGAGTTTTTGAAAAATTTTTAAATACTTGCTGCCATGCCCCGATTTTTTGGGAAATAATCCAAGTTATAGACCGTTAAAATCGGTCGTTCAATGGACATGGCAATGCTATAGACAATGGGCGCAACAAGGCACCACGGATAGGGAACATCATAGAAATAGTTGAGCGCCACACCGACAATGCCTGCAATATACATCGTGATAATTTGCCAGAGCATGGTTCGGGCGTCACCTAAACGGCGAGTGAGCCACGTGCAAACCACCGATCCCATCACGGAAAAACTAATCAAAGGAATCATGAGGTAACCGAAATCCGTTACCCCCATCTTCATAATATTCTCAACGTAGTCTGGGGCGCCGGCTGAAAAGAGAATGCTCCCCATGAAGATAAAGCCATTACAAAAGACCCCTGCCGTAAAGGCGGTGTTTTTCATGGCACCGGCATAGCTCTTAACCAACGGTTTAACCCGAAAGGGCTGACGTTTATATTCAGGGTGCGTTTCTTTTAAGAAACAGAGGCTCATCAAAGCAATACTTAAAGCCAATACAGCCAAAAACCAAAAAACAAAACGCCATCCGGCCAACACCACAATCCAGCCCCCGATAATGGGGGAAAAAACCGGAGCTAACGCAAAAATGATGGCAATCAGACTCGTTAATTCTTGTGCTCGGATATCATCGTAGAGGTCTCGTGTGATGGCCATTGCTAAAACGGCGCCACCCGAAGCAAAAAGACCCATCAAAATACGGGCAATCACAAACGTGGTGTAATTGGGACTTAAGGCGGCCAAAATACTGGCTAGGGCGTAAATCACTAAGCCCCACACCATCACTTTTTTTCGACCGAATTCATCTGAAACCGCCCCAACGAAAAGCGATGAAAACGCAAACGCCATCAAGTAGGTCGAAAGCGTTTGATAGCCCATTACTTCACTCACACCAAACTCCTGCCCGATCTGCGAGAGACCTGGCATGTAGGTATTGGCTGAAAATGGTCCAATCATGGAACACGTTGCCAATAAAAAGGCGAGTGACTTGGGAACTTTAAACATAAAAAAAGGCAGAAATTGATTCTTCCTGCCTTAATCGTAACACTAAGCGTTAGAGATTTTCGCCCGCATCGTCATTCTTTTGGTCAGATTCGACTTCAGGTTCTTCACGCTCTACTTGAGGTTTGCGACGCTCAAGCACAGCACCGAAGAAGCCGTCAGTTCCGCTTTGATGCGGTGCCATCACAAAGTACGGGGCTTCGTTTTGCGTGCATTGGGGCAAAGTCACACCTTGCTTACCTAAAACGTCGATCGCGTTCACCAACACAAAGTCGGGATGAGCTTCTAAAAAGCTTTCCACCACCCCTTGGTTTTCTTCACGCAACAAAGAGCACGTGGCATAAACCAATCGACCACCGTCTTTGACCAAGCGGCTTGCGCTATCTAAGACATTCTTTTGAATCTCATTGATACGAGCCAATTCGTCTTCACTCATGCGCCACTTCAAATCCGGATTGCGACGAAGCGTGCCCGTGCCTGAGCAAGGGGCATCGACCAACACACGGTCAAATTTGCCGACCAAGCGCTTTACACGCGTATCACGTTCGGTTTTAATAGCGATCGGGTGCACATTACTTAAACCCGCACGACGCATACGAGGCGTCATACCGGCCAAACGCTTTTCGTTGACGTCAAAAGCATACAAACGACCCGTAGAACGCATCAAAGCACCCAAAGCCAAAGTCTTACCACCAGCACCGGCGCAGAAGTCGCAAACCATCTCGCCTCGACGCGGTTGCACCAAACGAGCGATCAATTGACTGCCTTCGTCTTGCACGTCAATTTTGCCCTCACGATAAAGAGGCCAACTCGTTAAACCGGGCTTTGTCGTCAAACGCACGCCGTCTGGAGACAAGGGCGTTTCAAACGCTTCAACACCGTGCTCTGCCAATGCTTCTAAAACTTCTTCACGCTTGGCTTTAAGTAAATTCACACGAAGGTCAAGCGGAGCACCTTCCTTCATGGATTCAAACAAATCATTAGCCCCTTCACCAAATTGCTTATTCAAGCGATCAAAGAGCCAGAACGGCAACTCGGACTGCACCAAGGCCGTTGCGTTTTCTACCTTACTGCGCAAAATGTTATCTAAAGGTTGAGCGTCGTTGCCCACGGTCTTGGCATCTAACGCATCGCGACCATAAATACGTGCTAAAGCCACCATAGCGGTTAACTTCGGTGCACGAGCA
>CABSHY010000227.1 GCA_902477615.1 uncultured Sutterella sp. | reverse complement strand
CAAAATCATTGACTCCCCCGCTTCGACTTCGCTTCTAGACTTTATTGAAGGTGAAGCCTACGCCAGCGTTCGTGTTGACATTCAAAAGGGCGTTTCCGTCTATGTCAACAGCGCACTCACGGGGGCTTCCACTCGCCTACCGGCCCCGCTAAATAAGCAAAAAGACGAAGTTTGGCCGCTCTCTTTCGAGATGACGCCTTGCACCAATGCAAAAGAGTGCAACAGCCGGATGCGCTTAAGTGTGAAAGATCATCTCTTGAAGATGGACATTTTGTACGACTCAACTGAGCGCGGCTTAAAGGCCGATCGCGGTTACTTTGCGATCAATACGCCCGTTGACACCATTCCTTCTCAAACAGGCTTATCCCTTTATATCAACACACCGAATTTACTTTGGAGTGAATGGAATCCGATTCTTTCTCACATCACGCAAAAGCGTGAAACAGACCCCAATGCTGACTTAAAGACCATGACGCTTAACCGCATCGTTGCCGATGTAAACCACTTGGACTACAACGGCATGATCTTTAACAAAGTCAATGTCAATGCATCATCCAACCGTCAAGATGTTTGGAACGCAAGCTTTGCCTCCAATTTGTTTAAGGGACAATTAAAGTGGACACCCGGTACACAAGGCAAACACGACCAAGTCAACGCCCAATTTGATTATTTGACAATTCCTCAGAAACAGTTAGTTGACGGGACTTTGAAGTTGGTGCCAAAGGCCACGGAATCGTTACCGAGTTTGACGCTCAGCATCGGTCAATTAAATTACATTGATTACGATCTTGGTCGCTTGACGCTATCGGCACAAAATCGAGGTTTTGGTGCCGAGCAATCTTGGGCATTGGAGCGCTTCGAACTTCAAACCCCGGAGGCAAAACTTTCAGCCAGCGGCTTATGGGACTCAGGCAATAAGAAAGACTCCCGTACAACGCTTAATGCAACGCTCGATATCAAGGACGTTGGTGACCTTTTGGATCGTGCCCACTTTCAAAAAGCCATCACGGACGGCAGTGGTCAAATTAATGCTCAATTGCAGTGGCAAGGAGCGCCGGTAGACTTCAATACCGAAACGCTTAACGGACAAGTCGCCACACAGCTCATTTCCGGCCAAATTACACAAGTCGAGCCCGGTGCTGGTCGATTGATGTCTTTGATGAGTTTGCAACAGTTGCTTCGTCGTTTTGCTTTGGACTTCCGTGATGTGGTGGGCCAAGGTTTTGTCTTTGACACCATCAATGGCACCATCGATATTAATAACGGTTTAGCCACCTCTGATACGCTAAGAATCGTAGGACCGCAAGCATCTATTTTGAGTCAAGGCTGGTTAGACCTTAATAATTTGACGCAAAAGGTTAAAATTTCTGTTATCCCGGACATTAGCTTTAGCGGAGCATCGATTGCTTTGGCAGTGGCCAATCCGCTTTTAGGCGTAGGAAGCTTCTTAGCCCAATTGGCGCTTCAAGCTCCTTTGTCCCAATTATTTAGTGTTGAATACGAAGTGACGGGCACAATTGATAAACCCGTTATTCAAAAGGTAGACGGTAAACAAACCACAGCTTCGGCTCAAGCCCCTTAGAAAAGGTAAGAACAATGAGAATAGCAGCATGCCAAATGGCTTCATCAATGGATATTGAAAAGAATGTTCAGACCGCTATCGGTCTCATTCGATCTGCCGCTCAAAGCGGTGCAGAGTTAATTGTTCTGCCTGAAAACTTTGCCTACATGCCCAAAGAGGACAAGGAGCTTTTAGCCATTGCTGAAGTTCCCGGTCACGGCCCGATTCAAGAAGCCATGAGTAAAGTGGCAAAAGAGCAACAAATTTGGTTAGTTGCGGGCACCATTGCGCTTAAAGGCGACGATGACCAGCACTTTATTGATGCCTGTATTGTCTATGGTCCTGACGGCGAAACGATTACCCGTTACGACAAAATTCACTTGTTCAAATTTGAACGAGACAGCGAAAGCTACGATGAAAACACCACAACGCAACCGGGCCACGAAGCAAAGAACTTTGAAATGGCCAGTTGGGAAGGTGTTTGGAAAGTGGGTTTAGGCGTTTGCTTTGACTTGCGTTTCCCGGAATTGTTCCGCTCTTTAGGTAACCCTGACATTATTGCGCTTCCGGCTTGCTTTACGTCCTTTACGGGAAGAGCTCACTGGGAGACGTTGGTTCGCGCTCGCGCCATTGAAAATCAATGCTATGTTTTAGCTTGCGCTCAAGGCGGGCGTCACGAAAACGGCCGTCA
>CABSHY010000226.1 GCA_902477615.1 uncultured Sutterella sp. | reverse complement strand
GGTTTCTCGTGGTTAAAAAACCTTGGCGGGACAATCGGGAAAGCAAGTTGTCGTCACGAGAGTAGTGAGGATGGAGAATCCCCCAGGCAAGTGCACTCGCAGCGGCTCCAGGCACTGGTGCTGCGTCAACAACTCGGACTTTAAGACCGCGTTGCGTTAATGCATAAGCCGCATTGGCGCCTGACAGTCCCCCTCCGATCACAATCACATCTCGGATCGGACGAGCGTCAGCATAACGCGTACGAGGGGCTTTCATTTCACCGAAAAGTCGCTCTGATTTTTTACCAAAGCCTTCCAATCGATGTAACTCAAAACCGGCTCGCTCAAGGGCTCGACGAACGTGTCCTGCCGTGCACCACGTTGTCACACTGGCACCGTGACGAGCCTTTCGAGTCAAGGTCATCAACAGGCGATCGTCCCACATCGCTTCGTTTTTGTTCGGCGCAAAACCGTCCAAATACAAAGCATCGTAGTGAAGTGAAAGTTTAGGTGCGATCTCATCACTATCGTGGAAAACCAACGTGAGTTTCACTCGCCCATCATCAAAATCGATCGTATGAAAGCCTGGGATGCGGACGGGCCACTTTTTGGCTAATTCTTTGGCAAGTTCTGCCACTTCGGGCGCAGCAAAGCGCACGAGTTCATCACTGGAGACGGGGTAGCGTTCAATGGAGACAAAATGCAGGCGTTGACTGCTGTGGGGATCTTCACGCCATGCTTTTAGCGTGGCTAAGAAATTGGTTCCTAAGCCAAACCCATTTTCCAAAATCGTGAAAACGGGTTTGTTAGCCCAACGACGGGCAATTTCACCTTGCGCTAAGAAAACGGCACACGCCTGTCCGTACGCCCCGCTTCGCGTGGCATAGATATCACCAAAAACTGGAGCATAAGGTTTGCCGTCTTCAAGTGTGACTAAGGCAGGAGCAATCTTTTCCATGGCAACTAGCAAAAAGGCGCCATTCCGTTTCCGGTCTGACGCCTTTTGTCCTAAGCGATTAACGCGTTAAAGGTTTGAAACGAAGACGGTGCGGTTGAGCGGCTTCTTCGCCCAAGCGCTTGCGCTTATCGGCTTCGTATTCGGTGTAGTTACCGTCAAAGAACACCACCTTGGAATCGCCTTCAAAGGCCAAGATGTGCGTTGCGATACGGTCTAAGAACCAACGGTCGTGAGACGTCACCATGGCGCAACCCGCAAATTCAAGCAAGGCGTCTTCCAAAGCGCGCAACGTTTCAACGTCAAGGTCGTTAGACGGTTCGTCCAACAACAAGACATTACCGCCCGACAACAGGGTCTTAGCCAAGTGCAAACGACCACGTTCACCGCCGGAGAGCGTGCCCACCAACTTTTGTTGATCACCGCCCTTAAAGTTAAAGCGACCGAGGTAAGCACGAGAAGGCATTGAGAACTTACCAACTTGGAGAATATCTTGACCATCAGAGATCGCTTCCCAAGCGGTCTTGTCGTTCGGTAACGAATCACGCATTTGGTCAACGGCACTGATCTTGACCGTCGGGCCAATATTGATGGCACCGCTATCGGGTTGTTCTTTACCCAAAATCATCTTAAAGAGCGTGGACTTACCGGCGCCGTTAGGACCGATCACGCCAACAATGGCTCCGGGCGGAATCTTGAAACTTAAGTCATCAATCAACAAACGATCGCCAAAGCCCTTGCTCACGTTATTGAATTCAATCACGTTGTTACCTAAGCGCTCGCCCACCGGAATGAAGATTTCATTGGTTTCATTACGAGCTTGGTATTCGTAGCTCGACATTTCTTCAAAGCGAGCCAAGCGAGCCTTACTCTTGGCTTGACGACCCTTGGCGTTTTGACGAACCCATTCCAATTCGTGCTTAATCGCCTTCATGCGGGCATCTTCTTGACGCTTTTCAATTTCCAGGCGCTTTTCTTTTTGATCCAACCAAGAAGAGTAGTTACCCTTCCAAGGAATACCTTCGCCACGGTCCAATTCAAGAATCCATTCGGCAGCGTTATCCAAGAAATAACGGTCGTGGGTCACAGCGACCACGGTGCCGGGGAAGCGGTGCAAGAACTGTTCCAACCATTCCACGCTTTCTGCGTCCAAGTGGTTCGTCGGTTCGTCCAACAAAAGCATATCGGGGCCGGAGAGCAACAAACGGCACAAAGCCACACGGCGCTTTTCGCCACCGGAGAGATGAGCGATCTTTGCGTCCCAAGCGGGTAAGCGCAAGGCGTCAGCAGCGATTTCCATTTGGGTTTCAGCATTGGTGCCGGCGGCATTGATAATGGCTTCTAAG
>CABSHY010000225.1 GCA_902477615.1 uncultured Sutterella sp. | reverse complement strand
GGCGACGCGCTTGTTCTGCTTCTTCTTTTTCTGCACGAGCACGGGCCTGAGCCATCTGCTCATCTCGCAAAAACGCCAATTGATCTCTTAACGTATTAGCCATGGATTACCCATCTATTTAAATAAAGTCACAAAGAGAAAAACACATTCCCGACGAAGTTTCGTACAATTGAGCCATTATTTTGTTGATTCGGAGATTTTCATCATGACTCGCATGGTTCACTGCGTCAAACTTGGTAAAGAAGCCGAAGGGCTCGCTTACGCTCCCTTGCCCGGTCCTTTGGGCAAGAAGGTCTATGAAAGCGTTTCCAAGGAAGCTTGGGAAGATTGGATTCGTTTGCAAACCATGATGGTCAACGAATACCAACTTAATTTGGCCGATGCCAGCGCCCGCAAGCACTTGCTCGACCAAATGCAAAAATACCTTTTCGGTGACGGCGTCGATGACGTGCCTAATTACACGCCGCCGAAACCCTAAAATCACTCAGGTTTCAAAAGCCGCACAATTCGTGCGGCTTTTGCGTTTCTTAGACCCTTAAAAATTAAGGCTTAAAGGTCTTAACGCCTTCAGACGTACCCAACAAAAGCACATCTGCGCCACGCTTAGCAAAAAGCCCCACCGTCACGACGCCCGTGATTTGGTTTAACTTTTCTTCCCAAGCCTTGGCGTCAGCCATTTGCCAATTGTGCACATCGATGATGCGGTTGCCATTGTCGGTAATAAATTCACGAACAACGGGTTCACCGCCCATGGATTTGATGATGGCGCAAACCGCACGCGTAGCCATCGGAATCACTTCGATCGGTAACGGGAACTTACCTAAAACAGAAACCTTCTTGGATTCGTCTGCAATGCACACAAAGGTGTCAGAGACCATTGCAACAATCTTTTCTCGGGTCAACGCACCGCCGCCCCCCTTGATCATCGCAAAGTCGCCGTCAATTTCGTCAGCACCGTCCACATAAACGCCGATGCGATCGACTTCATTAAGATCAACCACCTTGTAGCCCAACGCTTGCAACTTTTGCGTCGAACGGATGCTACTGGAGACGCATGCCGGCACTTCAATACCGCTTTCTTTTAATGCATCAATGAAGCAGTCCACGGTCGAGCCCGTCCCAACACCCAAAATTTCACCGGGTTTGACATAAGCCACGGCCGCTTGACCGACCAATTTTTTTAATTCTTTTTGATCCATAGAATTGCCGCGAGGGAACATCCGACTTCAGTCGGGTGAGGAATCGCGGCTTACTCCTTTCGTAGTTCGGTTAAAAAAGTTTTGCGTGTTTCGAGAAGACTCAGTTTTTTGCAATTGATATCTGTCCCGATCACGGTTCTGTCAAGGCGACGTATGTTGAATATGCTTCGAACTCGTCGCCCGAAAACAAAACCAATATGTCCGCCGATTCTTACCTTGTCAAATAGGCGGAAACCCTTGACAAGGAACGGCGCTTGGTTGAGTTTCCGCAATCCCCCTTTGAGAATCGAACACTTGTGAATCTGACGGTTGTGCTTGCGCGTCTGACGTTGGAAGAGGAAGTCACCTCGTCGCAGCGCATTTAGATTTCCCGCAATACAGAAGGCATCGGCGCAATGCGTCTTGGGCAGACCAAGGACTATGCGCTTGTGCTTCGTCAGATAGCCGTAGGTGTTTTCGACAGGCAATTCAGGATGAGCCTTGCGAACGCGGTCAAGCAAGGTCCAACGCATGATGCCCATGAGGGCTTCAGCCCTGAACGACATGCCGCGTCGTGCCTTCAACTTTATCTTTCCTGCGTGATAAGCCTTGTGGCATGTCTCGCAGAGCGTGATCAGGTTGTTGGGCGCATCACCACCTGTCTTGCGGCTCTCAAGATGATGCACGTTGAGGATCGGATCCTTGGATCGACCTCGACAGCGCTGGCAAACATGACCGTCTCGGAAAAGAACGTACTCGCGCACGTTCCTGAATCCGAGCTGGTCGCCATGCTGATAGTCCGATCCTGCGACCTCGGGATTCTTGATCTTCTGAATGTCGAAGGATGCGGTTTCAATCAAGATCTTGCTGATCGGCAACACTCGGCAAACCGCTTCAATGCGCGAGATGTGCGCCTGAATGCGGTTTTCCACGGACGGCGCAAGCCAACCCTTGTGCTTCGATCGAACGCGATTATTGAAGCGCGGGGCGCGATAGCGCGTCTTGCGATTTCGCCTTGCACGTCGGAAAGCCAGACGATCGGCCAGAAGTCCCGTGATGTCCTGCCGAAGTTCGACTTCGGACGCGAAGACTTCCTCCTTTTCCGTCGTGGCGGAAATGCCAACGTGCATTGC
>CABSHY010000224.1 GCA_902477615.1 uncultured Sutterella sp. | reverse complement strand
CAGCGTTTTATCCACAAAGGGCAACTCAATTTCTAAGGGCTATATGAGTATCGGGTAAACCGCTTATTCCGTTGCTTCAAGGAGGCTTGCCATGCTTAAGAAATACTTGCAAGCTTTACTTGAAGCGTTTATCGGTAGTAAGAAAGTATGGGCGAGTTATCAATCATTCCCATCAGATCAAATCGTTACGCATACAAACACAATCACGTCTGGTTTTTCAGAAGTTTTCGTGGCTCCATCTGATGGTTACGTTTGCGTATTCGGGAACAATAAGTGCATTTACATCAACGTGTCACCTAGTGGCATTGGTGCAGCGGCTAAAGCTGAAACAGGTGATCTTGCCGTCACGATCCCTGCTAGAAAGGGAGTTGCATACCGGTATATTGTTAGTTGTTCAACCCCTTCGGATGTGTCCGTTCGGTTCATCCCATCCGTTGGATCTGTCTAACTTCTCAATCGGAGGTGCACGATGCTGATCAAGTACCTCCGAACTTTGCTTGAGTCTTTCTTACGCAGTAAAAAAAATGAAATAGCTTCTTGGTCTTCTGTGTCAGAAACGTATCAAGAGATAAATGTTCCTCTCAATAAAACAACGAATTTAGTGGCGCCTTTTGACGGCTTTGCATCTTTATATGGAGAGGAAAATGTGAAATTTTCTGAGATGTCACAAGATCCTTTGAAGTCGAACTCTTTTGGTAACGGCGGATCGTGGAGTGCAACGATTTTACCGATTACAAAAGGAAGAACTATTGTTGTAAATCCTCTTGGTGATGGAGGCACTGCGAGTGTTTACTTTGTGAAAAACAAAAGCTAACTTTAGCAACTCAAGCCCCTTCGGGGGCTTTTTCATTACCTGCGCATGTGCACTTCATTGCGTGAAAAACTTCAAAAAGGTTTATGAGAAATTGCGTTCATAGACTCAACTAGATTAGTGCGAACATAAACGTGTCGCAAAAAGGAGAAGTCAAAATGACCAAAGACGATATTCGCAACGTATTAGAAAAAATGGGCGTAAAAGCTGATGCTGTAGCTGATGCCGTGGTAGCTCGCCTTGAGCAAAAGATTGAAAACGAGAAAGCGATGCTCGACAAAGAAACTCGCCGTCAAGTGCGGAAGTTTTGGATTGTCGTTTCTGTGGCCACTTTCGCTTTAGGTGTTTTTGTTGGCCAAATTTTCTAAGGGGTGACTGAAGATGTACAAGTACCCCGATTTGATGACGTGCGTAGTGGCAGGGACGACTTCAATTCTTGGCGCAATCGCACGTTGGTATGAAAACGGACTTTTCAACAAGCCTTTTGTTTTCTGGACTTTTGCACTGGACATGGTTATCAGTGCAGGCTCGGGGTTGCTTGTCTTTTGGCTCGTGCATGACCTTGGCCAACCCGAGAGTGTCTGCGCAATGGCAAGTGCAATCACTGGCAACTTGGGTTCTCGAGTCTTTGATATCGCACGTATCGTTTTGAAGGACAAGTTGAAGAAATGAAGATTGGATACTTTGATACTAAAGAATTTGAATCAAAAGACGGTCAGCCTTCTCCGTATGGCGACACGGTTGTTCACCGTGAATTGATCGTGCGCTTGAATGCAATCCGGAGTCGCTTTGGTAAGCCGATCATTGTCAATTCTGGCTACCGTAGCCCTGAGCACAATGAACGGGTCGGTGGCGTAAAGAATAGCTTTCACGTTCAAGGCTTGGCTGCCGATATCCGTCCAGTCGACTTAAAAGATTTACCTGAGCTTCAATCAATCTGTGACGAATTGACACCTCATGGGGGTGTGGGCTTCTACAACACGTTCGTTCACGTGGACGTTAGAGGCGAGAAGTCTCGTTGGGATAACCGAACATGACCTACTTAAAACTAATCTTAGTCGTTGGTGTTGCAGTTTTTTCTTACTTGGCAGGCTATGACAAAGCTGAAGACAAGTACAAGCTTGAGATCAGCGAGAAGGAAAATGCGCAGCAAACCGTTGTGATTGATGACCAAGGCAAAGCGAAGGAAGAATATGAAGCTAAACTCAAAAAGCTTGTTGCTGACTATAATGTTGAGCGTAAGCGTTATGATGACCGGGTGCGCCAGCTCGAAGCAAAGTTGCGTTCCCGTGGAGACTTGGAAGCCGTCACCAGCGAACGAGATCGTTGTCTCAAATTGGCGGTCGAAGGTGAAGCGTTACTACGAGAAGCTGAATTTATTGTTGAATCATTAAAATGACAGCGTAATTCTTTTGATGGTATTGGTGATGGTATTGACGAATTTGTAAAAAATAAATTATTTTAAAATCAATTAAATAGAAGCCGAAATTCTGATTTTCTCTAATG
>CABSHY010000223.1 GCA_902477615.1 uncultured Sutterella sp. | reverse complement strand
GACGTTGACCGTATTGTCGGGTTAGAAATGGGCGCCGATGACTACATTCCGAAGCCCTTTAATCCTCGCGAACTTTTAGCTCGTATTCATGCCGTGTTGCGTCGTCGCCCTGTAGCCGATGCTCCGGGTGCTCCCTCCATGGAAAACGAAGTCGTGAAGTTTGGTGAATTCGAATTGGATTTAGGTACGCGCGTTTTGACGAAAAACGGTGAACCGATGCCTTTGACGACCGGCGAATTTGCCGTCTTGAAGGCCTTTGCCCGTCATCCGAAGCAACCCTTGAGCCGCGATAAACTCATGGAAATTGCCCGCGGTCGCGAATACGAAGCCTTTGACCGTTCTTTGGACGTTCAAGTCTCTCGTCTTCGTAAGATGATTGAACCCGATCCCTCTAAGCCGCGCTTCTTGCAAACGGTTTGGGGCGTGGGTTATGTCTTCATCCCCGATGGCCAAAGCAACAATTAGTTTTTAGTGCCTTATGTCTTTGAAAACACAAAGTAGCATTTACTGGCGTACTTTTACGCTGTTGATGTTGCTTCTTCTGGCAACGTCACTCGTTTGGTTTCAAAGCTTTCGTGTGCTCTCAGAGGTCCCGTTTAGTCGCGGGATCTCTCAGCAAATTATTTCCACAGCCAATCTCACCCGGTATGCATTGATTTCGGCCGATACTAACTATCGACCCGATCTCTTGCATATCCTTGCTTTCCGTGAAGGTGTTCGCATCATTCCAAAAGAAAATACGGATGATTGGGAACCCTTGAACGCTCAAGGCAATATCGCGGCTTTGGTCCAAACACAAACTCGCGAGGTGTTGGGCCAAGAAACGATTATCGCCGGAAGCGTAAATGGTGAGCACGGTCTCTGGGTCTCGATGAATATCGAAGGCGATGATTACTGGTTACTCATCCGTGATGACCTCTTAGATCCTCCCTTCGGTACGGCTTGGCTTTGGTGGGCCTTCTTAGCCTTTTTCTTCGGTACGGTCGGTGCCTCCATTTTGACGCAACGCACGGTCGCTCCCCTGCGACAATTGAGTAGCGCTGCGAAAAAATTAGGGCGTGGTGAAGTCCCCGATCCCCTGCCTGAAGATGCCAAGTCCTCGGAAATTAATGCCGTCAACGAAAGCTTTAACCATATGGTTCAAGAATTGCAACGCATGGGTAAAGACCGTGAGTTGCTCTTAGCCGGTGTCTCGCATGACTTGAGAACGCCGCTTACGCGTTTGCGCTTGGAAGTGGAGTTGGCCAATTTGCCCGACTACACGCAAGAAGCCATGGTGAGTGACCTTGAACAGATGGAAAACATCGTCAAGCAGTTCATGGGCTACGCGCAGCAATCCAACCAGCCGCTTGAACGTGTGGACTTAGGTTTAGCCGCCAACGATACGTTGCATAATACCCGTATGCAAGGCAAGGACAATGTTCGTGTTGAGACGAGCATCATGAGTAATATCTTCGTGATGGCCCATCCAACGGAATTGACCCGTGCCATTCAAAACTTAATCGTTAACGCCGACCGTTACGGCCGCAATGAAGAAGGCATTTTGGATTTAAATATCCAAGTCTTCCCGCAAGGCACTGATGCCGTGTTGCGCGTTTGCGATAAGGGTAAGGGGGTGCCGCCGGAAGAGATGGCTCGTGTGATACGTCCCTTTGAACGTGGTGATACGTCTCGCGGAGGTGCCAAGGGAGCTGGGTTGGGTTTGGCCATTGTCAATCGCGTCGTCAAACGCGCAGGCGGCAAAGTCCATCTTTATACCAACCATCCGCACGGCTTGATTGTGGAATTGGTGATGCCGCTGGCAAACACCAAAACAGAAAAGCCCGTTTTGGGTGAACAAATCGGGCCTGCAGACACGGTCTTAAAAGCAGACGAAAAAGTCTAGGATTTCCTAGAGTGCCGTCAAAAGAGCGATCGAGTGAACTTCGATCGCTTCTTTTTTACCGACCGCATCACACTCTTCTTTGGTCTTGGCCTTGATGTTGACGCGTTGAAGATCAACGCCCAAAGCCTTTGCGACCGACTCACGAATCGTCTCCATATGGGGTGCAAGCTTAGGTGCTTGGGCAATAACGGTTGCATCCACATTGACGACCACCCAGCCGGCTTTAACGACTTTACTCACCGCCTCCTGCAAAAGAACAACGCTATTGGCGCCCTTATATTGAGGGTCGGTATCAGGGAAATGACGACCGATGTCACCTAAACAGGCAGCACCCAAAAGTGCGTCTGTAATCGCATGCAAGAGAACGTCAGCGTCGGAGTGACCCAAAAGTCCTTTTTCATACGGGATTTCAACGCCCCCTAAAATGAGAGGACGGCCTTCGACCA
>CABSHY010000222.1 GCA_902477615.1 uncultured Sutterella sp. | reverse complement strand
GGCTCGAAAGATTTTAATTGATGCCAAAGAACGGGCTCAAAAATTAACGGACGAAGCCGATCGGTTAGCTTGGGTGCAAGAGGAACTCTCCCAAATCAATCCGAAGGAAAACGAATGGGAAGAGCTCAACAACGAACACAAACGCTTAGGCAATGCCCACGACATTCTTCAGGCACTTGAAGCTGCCGCTGAAGGCTTAGTCGATGGCGATGAAAGTGCAAGCGACATCCTCTCGCACCACGCCGCCCGCTTAGAAAGCCTGTCGCAATACGACGAACGCTTGGGTGAAATTGCTCAGCAACTCTACGAAGCTCAGGGCTTGGTGTCTGACGCTGCTCGAGAGCTTGACCGCTATCGCAACCGCACTGACTTAGATGAAAGTCGCTTTGAAGAGATCGACGCGCGCGTTTCACTCTTTTTTAATGCCGCACGCAAATTCCACGTTTTACCTGAAGATTTGTACGGCAAACTTCAACAAACGGAAGAAAAACTTCAATCCCTGCAACAAAGCCTCGATATTGAAGCGTTGGTGAAAAAAGAGCAAAGTGCAAAAGCCTCTTTTGATAGTGCCGCAAAAACGCTCTCTCTTTTGAGAAAGAAAGGTGCCAAGGTACTCGGAGAAAAAGTCACCGAAGCCATGCAATCGCTCTCGATGAAAGGTGGTGTTTTTGAAGTACAACTTCAGGCATGTGAACCGGCGGCTATCGGTCTTGAGCGTTGTGAATTTTTAGTTGCAGGCCACACCGGTGTTGCTCCCCGCTCTTTATCGAAAGTGGCCTCCGGCGGTGAACTGTCTCGTATCAGCTTAGCGATTTCAGTTATCACCAGTCGTGCGACACCCGTTGATACATTGATTTTTGACGAAGTCGATTCCGGTATCGGTGGTGCGACAGCCGATGTTGTCGGGAAACTTTTGAGAACGCTGGGTCAAGATCGCCAGGTTTTGTGCGTCACGCACCAACCTCAAGTGGCCTGTTACGGACATCAACACCTCCATGTCAGCAAAGCCGATCGTGATGGCAAAACATTAAGTCAAGTTGAGCCTCTTTCTGGCAAAGAGCGCATTGAAGAAATTGCCCGAATGCTGGGCGGTCAGGAAATTACCAATAAGGTACGAGCGAACGCTCAGGAACTATTGGATTTAGCCCAAGCTTAAAACAACTGAGACCTCAATCGAGGTCTCTTTTGTTTTATTCACCAGCCTTTTGACAGTCCTTACAAATGCCGTAAAGACAAAGCGTGTGGTGTTGAAGATCAAAGCCAAAGCGCTTGGCAATTTCTTTCTGACGGCGCTCGATTTCAACGTCAACAAACTCTTCAATATGGCCGCACTTCACACAAACCAAATGGTCATGATGCTCAGGTTCACCCAATTCGTAGCTTGCCGTTTCTACATCAAAGTGATGGCGACGGATGAGACCGGCAACCTCAAACTGTGAGAGCACGCGATAAACGGTCGCTAATCCGACGGGATCGCCCCCCTCATCTTTGAGCATAGAGAAAACATCATCTGCTGTTAAATGACGATTGTCACTGGCTGCTGCCTTTTGGAAAAGCTCCAAAATACGCAAACGCGGTACCGTTACCTTTAAACCCTTATCTTTTAATTCAGTCTGATCAAAACTCACCACTTTGTCCTCAAAAAAACGAAATTAAGATTCCTAAACCTTCATCTTACCTGTTGAAACAATATTTTGCCCTCTAGAAGTTGTCAGAAAGTGCGAAATTGTTCAGTAAGTATAGGCGTAGAAAGAACGATTAGTTTATCATTGAAGGGTTAATGTTTTAATGAACAGACTTGGTTTCAATCTATGCTTAAGAAAAGTCTTTTGCTCGGTACTGTTGGCGTCATGACGATCGGTTTGAGCGGTTGCTCAACGATCGAAAATCAGTGGAATGCCTTCAATGAATGGTGGCAACCCGGTAAGGCCATCACCTCCGTGATTAATCCTTATCGTCCTGACATGCAACAAGGCAATTTGGTCACTCAAGAAATGATCGAGCAACTCCACGTCGGCATGACGAAGTTGCAAGTGCAATTCTTACTGGGCGTTCCTTTGTTGCGTGATATGTTCCATCAAAACCGTTGGGACTATGTCTATTACTTAAATCCCCGCTTTGGTGATCCGGAGCGCCGTCGCTTAACGGTTTTCTTTGATGAAAACGAACGTTTGCAAAAGTATGAATTCACCCCGATGCCCAGCGAAACGCTCGCTGACCAAATCATTTTGGATAAGGATGGTGCAGAATTTGTCAGTAGCGACGAAGTAACTGTGGTCGACCAAGAGCAACAGATTCAAAAAGATATCGAGCAGCCTGCTCGCTAAACAAC
>CABSHY010000221.1 GCA_902477615.1 uncultured Sutterella sp. | reverse complement strand
AGATTCAACAATCGGCGCAACAGGCTTTGCAACGGGAGCCACTGCGGCTTTGGTTTCAACGGCCGGGGCCTTCACCTCGGGGAATTCAAAGCGCTTCGGTAATTCTGTCTTCACGAGACCTGCGGGCTTAAAGGCCAACATTCTCATCAAAGCCATCGTGAAACCCGCATACTCATCGGGAGCCAAATTCATGTCGCCACGGGCGTTCAGCATAATTTGGTAGTAAAGCTGTACTTCAGGTTTTGTAAAGACTTGAGCGAGTTCAAAAATGGCATCGCGATCCAAATCATCCGAGGCAACACTTAAGGGATCAAATTGCGCCAACGTAATGCGATGCAAGAGACTCGCCAAGTCACGCACAGCTTGAGAAAAACTCAAGCTTCGCATGGACATCGTGTTGGCAATCTCAAGCATTTGATGAGCATCGCCTTTGGCTAAAGCACGAAGCAATTGAATCAAAACATCGCTATCCATCATGCCCAGCATTTCGCGAACGCTCTCAAGCGTCACGGGGCGATTGCCGGCAAAAGCAATGGCTTGATCCAACAAACTTAAACCGTCGCGCATGGAGCCGCGAGCGCCAATGCCTAAAAGCTTAAGGGCGGCGGGTTCAGCTTCAATCTTTTCAGCCTCCAAAATCGTCTTCATGTGGTCGGCCACAATTTGTGGCGTCACATTGCGGAGATTGAACTGAATACAACGAGAAAGCACCGTCACCGGAACCTTTTGGGGATCGGTCGTTGCCAAAATGAATTTCACATACTCGGGCGGCTCTTCGAGCGTTTTGAGCATGGCGTTAAAAGCGTGTGTGGTCAACTGATGGACTTCGTCAATCATGTAGACCTTGTAGCGAGCGTTTGTGGGCGCATACATGGCTTGTTCAAGTAACGCCGTCATTTCTTCAACGGAACGGTTACTTGCCGCGTCCATTTCGATGTAGTCAACAAAGCGACCTTCATCAATCGCACGACATGCTTCACAAACACCACACGGGTGATCCGTCACGCCACCCTTGCCATCGGGCCCCATACAGTTGAGGCTCTTGGCCAAAATACGCGACAAAGTTGTCTTACCGACACCACGCGTACCCGTAAACAAATAAGCATGGTGAAGACGGTTTTCACGAAGTGCGTGCGTTAAAGCCTGAACGACAGGCTCTTGTCCCACTACACTTTCAAAATCATGAGGGCGCCATTTACGGGCCAAAACTTGAGAGGCCATGGTCAATCCTATTTCGACTCGGCAAAGTTCGCCAATGACTCACCGGTCAAACGGCAAATACGCCAGTTAGGTAATACGGAGGCACCGATTTTTTCATAAAAACCGATAGCAGGCTCATTCCAATCCAAAACCACCCATTCAAAGCGACCGCATTTTTCTTCCACTGCTTTGGCAGCCAAATAACGCATAATCGCTTTGCCATAGCCCTTACCACGATAGGCGGGATCAATGAAAAGGTCTTCCAGATAAAGACCTCTGCGGGTTAAGAACGTTGAGCAGTTATAAAAGTAGAAGGCAAAACCCACCGGGGTTTCATCTTCATAAGCAATCACACAGTGAGCAATCGCCTTTTCGCCAAAAAGTTCACGTTTGACATCGTCAACGGTCGCAACAACCTCATCGAGCATCTTTTCATACTCGGCCAAACGACGAACGAAACTTAACACCAACTCGCAATCTTCAAGGGTTGCGGGGCGAATCTGAAAATTAGGCATAGATTACTCACTTTAAAACGAATGGGTACAACAGACTAAGTTTAGCGAAAAAACGATTTTTCTATCGGACGATAGTTCAAGCTTTATGCCGTTGCCATCGTCAAAAAGACACGCAAAGCCAACAAAATAAAGATCGTACCGCCGACACAGTTAATAATTCGGGCGGCTTTGGGCGTCGATAAAAGATGACGGAAGTTTGCAGCGACCCAACCGTAACCCAAGTGAATGACACAAACCAATGAGAAATACGTCATGCTCATAATGGCCACTTGCCCCACGTAATTGAGTTCGTGATCCAAAAACTGCGGGAATAACGAAATAAAGAACATGATCAACATGGGGTTGGTCATTTGAAGCGTCACCCCTTGAAGCCACAAACGTCCACGTTGCGCAAAGTTAACAGACTCTTTTTCTTTGGTAGCCAATTCAAAACTAAAGGGTTTGGCACGATAAAGGCGAATCCCTAAATAAATCATGTAGCAGGCACCCAAAGACTTAATCACTTCAAAAGTCGCAGGTGAATTGGCAATTAAAATGCCAAGGCCCGTTGAAGAGATGCCTGCCATAATGACAGTGCCAGAAGCCGTACCCAAAATGACCCAACAAGCAGACCGCAACCCATAGCGGATGGCCCTGGTGAGCGTCATCA
>CABSHY010000220.1 GCA_902477615.1 uncultured Sutterella sp. | reverse complement strand
CATCATCACGACAAGCGGTAAACCGGCTAAAAAGAGCCCTGGCAAAATTGTATAAACCGCAATGGCCAAGGCCCCAGCCATCCCCCACTTCAAACCTTCTGGAGAAATCGCCAATTGGCTTAAATCAAAGTGCGTTGCCATCAAGAACGTGCCCATCAACGCTAGGAAAATCGCTAGCAATTCTCGAGCATTGGGAAAACGCTTTTGCGTCAGGCAAATCCACAGAAGAATAAAAACGGGATTAATGTAGACCAACATCGTGGCCGTGCCGCTATTGGTGTATTCAACGGCAGTTAAGTAACCCAATTGGCTGAACATCAATCCGAATACACCGTACAAAAAGAGCCAAAGCCAGGTTTTAGAGGGCTTAAGTAACGCTTTAAACTCGCGCCAATACTTGGGTAAAAAACAAATGATCAGCAAAAGCCCTGCCAAAAGCATACGCGTTACCGTCAGCCACTGCGGGGTAACACTTTGACAAGTAAAGAGGTATTGGCCACAGGCACCCGAAAAACCCCAACCGATCCCACCGATCAGGGTACAGAAAAAGCCGCGCCACAATTTAGCGTCATCAGAGAGCGTCGACATTGTTATTTTTCTTAACAAAAACGTTGTTATTGTGCCGAAGTTAAAGCGTTACTATCAAGTGACGGTAACGACCAATTTTGCGATAATTGGGTGTTATTTTAAATTGAATTTGATTATGTTTGATACCTTAGTTGCTCGCATTGAAAAAGATATTCTTTCGTTAAATGCCAAAGCCAAGCGTTCGGTTAACGTGGGTGGTGCCGGCACGGATGCTTTGTGGCTGTCGCAAGCTGCCGGTGTTTGCCGAAAGTCGGGCAAACTTTTGGTGATCATTGCCGATAACGCCACCGATTGTTTGCGTCTTAAAGACGAGATGCAATACTTGGCACCAACGGTTAAATGCGACTATTTCCCCGACTGGGAAACGCTCCCCTATGACATTTTGAGTCCGCACTCGGACTTGGTGAGCGATCGTCTTCAGATTCTCTATAAACTGCAATCTCGTAAAGAAAACACTAACGATTTAGATGTCTTATTGGTGGCAGCCACCACAGCGTCCCAAACCATGACGCCACCTGAGTATCTGCAAGGGCGCGTCTTTTTCTTTAAAAAAGGTCAAGACATCAATGTCGACGAGTTGCGTCACCGTTTAGTCAACGCCGGCTACCAAAACATGAGTCAAGTGGTGGCGCCCGGTGAATTCTCCATTCGCGGGGGCTTGATTGATATTTTCCCCATGGGGGCACAATCGCCCTTCCGATTAGATCTTTTTGATACGGAAATTGAATCGATCCGCTCGTTTGATCCGGATACGCAACGCTCGATTGAAATCGTGGATGAAATCCGCATTTTGCCTGGGCGTGAATACCCCGTTGATGAAGAGTCATTAGTTGCCTTCCGCTCCCGCTGGCGTGAAACCTTCATGGGAGACCCTACCAAGTCCCCGCTCTATAAAGACTTAAGCCAAGGCATTATCGGTGCCGGGATTGAGTATTACTTGCCGCTCTTTTTTGATCAAAAAGCGACGCTTTTTGATTACTTAAAGCCTGAGGATACGGTGATTGGCCTTGTGGGTAACAATCAAGCCGCCCTTCAACGCTTTTTTGAAGAAACGCAAAATCGCTATCAATTCTTAAAGGCCGATGCGCAACGACCGGTTTTACCCGTCTCCGACTTGTTTCTTGACGCAGAGCGCTTTTTTACGGCTCTTAAACCCTTTGTTCGTTTTGAAGCCAAGATCGATTTATCGATTACTTACGCCCCCAACGTGATTGTGGATCGTAAGGCCGACAACCCCGTTGAAAAACTCGAACGCTTCTTAACAGACGAAAAGGTTCGCGGTCATCGTACGCTTTTGCTCTCAGCCAGCCTCGGTCGTCGCGAGACCATGGCGCAACTTTTTAAGCGCTTTGGACTTAACATTCCTTACGTTGATGACTTTGAAGAATTTTTAACGTCCGATGAACCCGTCATGCTTGGGGTCGGCTCTCTCTACCAAGGCTTTTTCCTTGAAGGCATCAATGTTCTGACGGAGTCTGAACTTTACGCCACACCCATCCGACATCAACGTCGTCGCCAAACCAAGGCCACGAACGTTGATACGCTGATTCGTGACTTAGCAGAATTAAAGATCGGCGACCCGGTCGTTCACTTGGTGCACGGGATCGGCCGCTACGCAGGACTTGAAACCATCAATACCGGCACGGGCCCGGAAGAATTTCTGCGCTTGGACTACGCCAAAGAGGCCAAACTCTTTGTGCCGGTTGCTCAACTTCAGATGATTTCCCGCTACACGGGTTCTGACGCCGAGCACGCTCCGTTGCACGCCTTGGGCAAAAACGATT
>CABSHY010000219.1 GCA_902477615.1 uncultured Sutterella sp. | reverse complement strand
GCAGGCGAAACCGCCAATAACGAAGCATTTTGCTTTTGTGGCAAAAGTTCGTTTTCGGTAAGGGTGCCGGGCGTCACAATGCGGGCAAGTTCTCGCTCGAGCGGTCCTTTACTGGGGTCGCCCACTTGTTCGCAAATCGCAACAGAAACACCTAAACGAACCAAGCGAGCCAAGTATTGCTCCAAGGTCTTTTCAGGCACGCCCGCCATCGGAATGGGATTACCTTCCGTGTCGGTACCGCGAGAGGTGAGCGTGATGCCTAAGAGGCGATTGGCACGGATGGCATCATCAAAAAACGTCTCATAAAAGTCCCCCATCCGGTAAAGCAACAAAGTTGCAGGATGTTGGGCTTTGATTTCCAAGAAGCGACGAATGGCAGGGGTGTACCCTGCCAACGGATCGACTTCGGTTTTGGCGTTTTTATCGATACTCATGCCAAATCTTTCGGATTACTTGACGTCGGGGTAGTTCTTGTTGACTAACGGCAACAATTGACCGAAAACCTTCGGCGTACCGGCAACGATTTGACCCGTCGTGAGGTAGTTACCTTCACCCGTGAAGTCCGTTACCAAACCACCGGCTTCCAACACCAAGAGAGAACCGGCAGCGATATCCCAGCTCTTTAAATTCGGTTCGAAGAAACCATCCAAACGGCCGGCAGCAACATAAGCCAAGTCAAGAGAGGCAGCGCCAGCGCGACGCAAACCACTCGTCTTCGGAGCCACTTCACGGAAGACTTGCATAAAGGCATCAACGTTGTCTTGACGACGGAAAGGGAAGCCCGTGCCGATCAAGGCGTCAGCCAAAGCAACGCGCTTACTTACACGAATACGACGACCATTTAAATAGGCACCGACACCGCGCGTAGCCGTAAAGATTTCGTTACGGGTAGGATCGGCCACAACCGCTTCAATGATTTCGTTATCGCGCTTTAAGGCGATAGAAACAGCATATTGCGGGAAGCCGTGAATAAAGTTCGTCGTGCCGTCCAAAGGATCGATAATCCATTGGTATTGGCTATTTTGCGGACCGGTCAAACCGGTTTCTTCTGCCAAGATTTGATGCTTGGGGAAGGCTTCATGCAAGATTTCGACAATGGTGCGTTCGCAAGCCATGTCAACTTCACTCACAAAGTCAGAGTGAGCCTTTTTGTGAATCTCGATCGAAGAGAGATTGTCTTCGGCGCGAGAAATGATAGTGCAAGCAGCTTGAGCGGCTTTAACAGCGATGTTAAGCATCGGAGAACTCATGTTCTGACCATCCTTTAAAGAAAAATTAGGTATCTTGTTCTAAAATCTATAACCCACTAATTTTAATGATTTTGATGGCTTTTTGAGCCTGAAATTGAAAAATGTCTACTTCCCCTTTAGCGCAACATGTTCGTTTCATTTTGGTTGAACCAGCTCACCCCGGTAATATCGGTTCTGCAGCTCGCGCCATCAAGACGATGGGCTTTCGCGATTTGCGTGTTGTGAAGCCCTGGGTCGACTCCTATCGTACGGATCCGGAAGCGGTGGCTTATGCAACGAGTTCCATTGACGTTTTAGAAGCCAGTCGCAGTCACGACAGTTTGTTAGAGGCCTTAGAGGGTGTGCAATTTGCCTGGGCCATGTCGGGTTATGATCGTGAGTTTGGGGCGGCCATTGAACCTGTGCGCCTTGTGTCTCAAAAGGCTCATGACTTTTTAGCTCAAAACCAAGGTGAAATTGCGTTTGTCTTTGGCTGTGAAAGAACCGGTTTGAGCAACGAAGATGTCGCTCTTTGCCAAGGTTGTGCTGCGATTCCGGCTGATCCTGAAAGTTCCAGTTTAAATCTCTCGCAAGCCGTACAAATTATGGCTTACGAACTTCATATGGCACTGATGGATACAAAGGTAACACATGACGGTCTCTACGATTGGCAAAGTCGTTTTGAAGGGGAAAAATTAGCCGATACGGTGGCCACTGAAGGTTTCTTAAAACACTTTGAAGAAGCGATGATCCATGTGGGTGTTCTAAATCCTGAAGAACCCAAGCTTTTTATGCCTCGTGTGAGACGCTTATTTTCTAGAACACAATTAACGCAACCGGAAATTGATTTATTGCGTGGAATTTGCTCTCAAATCATTCGCCCGAAAAACGATCGTGCGGGCAGTAAGTGCAAACAGAAAGCAAAACCATAATTTTTGAGAAACAAAAAAATCGCTCGAAGCTTTGGCAACGAGCGACTTTTTGTCATGTCGACTTAGTTAGTTTTTTGCACTTAACTTAATCACACTGTGGTAAACCACCAATGCAGCCAAGGCGATCAAGGCAAAAGCGATGATGAGTTGCAAGCCGCCGACCATGAAGACGAACGTGCCGTTGGCGATCGTGCCAAAGATACGGAAGATCGTCATGCAGATAGCCGTCATCGTCACGAGAAGCATGAA
>CABSHY010000218.1 GCA_902477615.1 uncultured Sutterella sp. | reverse complement strand
GTTGCCGCTACAGCCTTTGGCGAATCGCCAAATTGGCTAACGTAGTTCTTATATCGTTGCGGAGCATTGGTACCTGCCTCCACTTCGGTATTTTCAAACTTTGCACCCAAGAACACACGGTCATATTCCGTAAACGGAATACCCCAACTTACAGCAGCACCACGCGTTTCATAAATCACGTCATCGGTGATTTCTTGCTCTTCCATATCGACCTTGCGATCGTAAATATCAAAAGTGCGAGAAACACCTTCCGGCGTCACATAAGGTTCCGTCACACTCAATGCATACGTCTTCGTACTGTCAGAGGTATCGACTTGAACACTCATCGAGTTACCCGTACCGAAGATATTGTTTTGAGCGAAACCTGCGCTCAAGATAATACCGTCAGAGGTAGAGTAACCGGCACCCAAAGAGATACTACCCGTGGGACGTTCTTGGACGTTAACTTCCAAGTCCACTTGGTCACGCGTACCCGGAACCGGCTTCGGATCCACCGTCACCGAGTCAAAGTAACCCAAACGGTCAATACGGTCACGAGACAACTTCACCTTTTGGCTATCAAACCAGGCAGCTTCGTATTGACGCACTTCACGACGAATCACTTCGTCCTTGGTCTTCGTGTTACCGGAAATATTCACCTTACGGACATAAGCACGACGACCGGGGTCAACCGTGTAGACAATCTTCACCGTGTTGTTTTCACCAACCACGGGATTGGGGCGAGCGGTTGCAAAGGCATAACCCAAAGAGGAGAGCTTTTGCGTAATGGCTTCTGCACCCTTATTGATATCTTCTGCGTTATAGATAGAGTCGGGTTCAATTTCCAACAACGGCATTAAATCGTCTTGAAGACCCAACATGTCACCGGCCAACTCCACACCGCTCACGGTGTACTGTTCACCTTCGGTTAAGTTGATCGAAATGAAGATGTCTTGCTTATTCGGAGCAATAGAGACTTGAACGCTATCGACCTTAAAGTCGAGGGAACCGTTATTGAGGTAGTAAGAGCGAACGGCTTCAATGTCGGCAGCCAATTTTTCACGAGAGTACAAATCACTCTTCGTGTACCAGCTCATCCAACCACCCACACGCAAACTCATTTGCTCTTGCAGCGTTTCATCGTCCATCACATGATTACCGATGAATCGAATGGACTTAATGCTGGCGGCTTCGCCTTCATCGACAACGATCGACAAGCGCACACGGTTACGATCCAACGGCGTCACCGTTGTCTTCACGTCAACACCGTAATAGCCGCGAGCCAAATATTGGCGACGCAATTCTTGGTCTGCTTTATCCAAAATAGCCGAGTCAAAGATACGACCTTCGCTCATGCCAACATCACGCAAGCTTTGCAAAATGGCCGTTTGGTCAAAAGCACGAATACCTTGAGTCGTAATCGTGGCAACGGCAGGACGTTCTTGCAATACAACCACAAGGACATTACCGTCTTGCTCTAGGCGAACATCTCGGAAAAGACCGGAGGAATACAAAGCGTGGATAGCCGTATTACCCTTATCGGTCGTAAAGTCGTCACCAACTTGAAAAGGCAAGTGAGATAAGACCGTGCCGGGTTCCGTACGAGCAATACCTTCAATACGGATATCCTTGATCTTAAAATCTTGTGCGAATGCGCCAACTGCCATAGTCATCAAAGCAGAGGCGACGGAAATTTTTAATAAAGAATACTTAAAACTCATTTTCTTTTTCGAGTGTCGTAACTTTGGCTATTCTAACAGCCGAACAAAGTCATTGGTAAGTGCTAAAGCGGTTAAACCTAACACAAAAAACAATCCAACTTTCTGACCGATCTCCATAACGGACTCGGGCAAGGGCCGTCCACGAATCATTTCCAACAAATAATACAGGAGGTGCCCCCCATCTAACAACGGCACGGGCAATAAATTAAAGAGCCCGAGACTCACTGAAATCATCGCTAAGAAGGAAAGGTAAACGCGCCAACCCATCTGAACCGTCTTACCGGCATAGTCAGCAATCGTCACAGGGCCCGAAATCGCGTCCGCTCCTGCTTCCCCGCTTGCCACTTGCGTAAGACCATTCCAGGTCATTTGCGTGATGGAAACCATGCGATTAAAACCTTCACGAATGCCCTCAATCGGGCCTTTGGAAATCCACGTCAGATTCGGAGCTAAACCAATATGGCAACCAATGATGGCACGACGCTCCATCTTCCCATTGGCATCAGGTACTTCGTAAACTCGAGGTGTCACCGTCACTTCACGAATACCGCCTTTTTTACCTTCAATTACAAAATAAACGGGGCGATCAGCAGAGTTGCGAATCAAATCAAGCAATTCTTTGTGCGTAATACCATAAAGACCATTGGCAGCAATCACACGATCCTCATCTTGAAGACCGTGTGATTGCTGCCAATGGTCTTTATGGTATTA
>CABSHY010000217.1 GCA_902477615.1 uncultured Sutterella sp. | reverse complement strand
ACGACGAACGGCCGGAGCCAACGGTTCCTTAGAGATCACTTCCGGCAAAATTTCATAATCGGCGGGCTTGGGAGAGTTGATTCGAGCACCAGCCAAGTCGCTCATGTCCGTCGTGTAAGCTTGACAACGACCAGAGAAGAAGGCGGCTTGTGTTGCTTCCGTCGTATCAAACACAACGGTCTTAAACTTCATCTTATTGGTGTTGAAGAAGTCGGCCAAACTCTTTTCACTTGAGGTGCCGGATTGCACACAAATCGTTGCGCCGTTTAATTGCTTGGCACTCTTCACATTCAAGCGCTTCGGAACCAAGAAACCTTGACCGTCATAGTAGCTGACAGCGGTAAACAAGGCGCCCGTCGTCGTATCGCGCGTCATCGTCCAAGACGTATTACGAGCCAACATATCAATTTCTCCGGCTTGCAAAGCAGAGAAGCGTTGCGGAGAACTCAAGGGGACAAACTTCACTTTTTTCGCATCACCCAACGTTGCAGCGGCAACCGCACGGCAAACGTCAACATCTAAGCCCGTCCAATTCCCCTTGCTGTCCACAGAAGAGAAGCCAGGAGCGGCAGTATTGACACCGCAAATCAATTGCCCACGTGCTTTGACCGTATCAAGCGTTGAAGATGCGTTGGCTTGTGCACTGACAGCCAACCCTAATAAAGCAATAGACATCACACTTAACTTGGTTTGCATAGGGAAATTCCTCTTTTTTGCGAAAAAATTGAACAAAAATTCCTCGGTACATTGAAAGTTCATACCGACAAATCTTTTGGGATGAGTATGATTTTTACATTAACCCCTCTGAAAGACAAGACAAAAGCCGTTATAAAATGTGAAGAAGTAGTTCCTTTTACGTAAGTACCTTACAATATTTCCAGAGAAAGAATCTATAAAAATCAGTTAGATAGTTCAAAAAAGTCGTTATTTTTGCTATACTTAGAGACTGTGTAACTTAAACGTGCTTTTATGTCGAACTATTCGCTTTTCTTTCTACTCGTTGCGTTGATTCTTTCGAGTAGTTTCTTCTCTATCTCAGAAATCTCTCTGGCCGCTGCCAAAAAAATTCGATTAACGACCATGGCCGAAGAAGGCCAACCCAAAGCCTCTCGTGTTTTAGCTCTACAAGAACATCCTGGGCACTTTTTCACTGTTGTTCAAATTGGTGTTAACGCCGTTGCGCTTGCTGGCGGTATCGTTGGCGAACGACTTTTCTCGCCGGCATTTACTGACTTTGCATTAAACTTCACGGTCAACGGAGATCTTGCCAATACGTTTGGTTTTTGGTCAAGCTTTATCCTTTCCACAACGGCTTTTATTTTGTTTGCCGACTTGATTCCCAAACGTTTAGCACTCGTTGCTCCTGAACAAATTGCCGTGGCTGTCATTGGCCCGATGTCCTTCTTGATTCGCGCTTTAGCTCCCTTTGTTTGGTTCTTTAACGGCATTGCAAACTTCATTATCCGTCTTTTGGGATTGCCCGAACACGCTAAGGAAAAAATCACCTCTGAAGACATCATTGCCACTGTCGACGCCGGTACCGCAGCCGGTATTATCGCTACGGAAGAGCAAACGGCTATCGAAAACATTTTCGAATTGGAAAGTCGTACGGTGCCGAGCTCTATGACGGCTCGCGAAAGTATCGTTTATCTGCTTTTGGACGATACTGAAGAGGAAATTTGTCGCAAGGTGGTTAATACGCCTCACAACCAATACATTGTCTGCAATGAAAATCTGGACAACGTTGTAGGGATTGTGGATTCCAAGGCCTTGTTACGCCGTATTATGAGCGAAAAGGACTTGTCTCTTAAAGAGTCAGGTTTGGTTCGCCCAGTGCAAATGGTGCCCGACTCCTTAACGTTGTCTGAAATCCTCGATTGCTTTAAACGCACGCATTCTGACTTTGCTGTCATCATCAACGAATATGCTCTCGTAGTGGGTATTATCACCTTGAACGATGTCATGAGTACCGTCATGGGTGACTTGGTGAGCACCGAGGAAGAAGCACAAATTCTCGAACGTGAAGACGGCAGTTGGTTAGTGGATGGCTCTACTGCCATTGACGACTTAGAACGACTCTTAGGTTTTGAAAGTTTGCCTGAAGACTCAACCTATGAAACCGTTGCCGGCTTCATCATGTACATGCTTCGTAAGATTCCGAAACGAACCGACCGCATTACTTACGGTGGCTATCGCTTCGAAGTCATTGACGTTGACAACAATAAGGTTGATCAAATCTTGGTGACCCCGGTCAAGCCTGACGTTCCTAAAGAAGTCATGAACGCTTTACCGAACGCCGATGTACAGGAAACCAAAGAAGCTTCAAAGTAACGTTTTCAATCCCTACCTACCAAAACACCCCAATTTTAGTTGGGGTGTTTTGTTTTTATTGGTGCGCCCGACAGGGCGCACTGCT
>CABSHY010000216.1 GCA_902477615.1 uncultured Sutterella sp. | reverse complement strand
CAAATTCAGGCGTTAAACCTAAAGCCGTAAACGGCATGGAAAAAAGCGTCTTTTCAGAGCAATAAGCCATGTCGCAATAAGAGAGAATCGCAACGCCCAAACCTAACCAAGCACCACCAACGGCGGCCAAAATGGGTTTATCAAAAGCGATGAGTGCTTCGATTAAAGCGTCATAGGCACTTTCGGTAACATCGGTGCGTTCAAGCGTTTCCTTGAGGTCGGCCCCGGCACAGAAAATGGCGCAGTGAACATCGTCGTCTTTTTGGGCTTGAGCCAAAATTTCAACAAACGTTGCACAACTTTTAGCATCAAGGGCGTTGCGATTGGCTAAACGCGCAATTTCAATTTGGCAAATCCCTTGATCAATAGAAACATTAAGGTCGGACATAGTTTTAGAGCGTTAACGTAAAAGTAATAAAGTTATCGTTGTCGGTTTCTTCTTGGCGTTGATAGCCCAAAGCCTTCATGAGGGCAAACATGCCTTCGTTACCCTTGAGGACATAGCCGACAAGCTTCGTAATTTTCTTTTTCTTAGCCTCTTGAGCCAAGGTCGTCATCAAAATGCGAGCAAGACCTCTTTGTTGCCAAGCATCTTCAACGATGACACCGAATTCGGCAACTGACGAACCGTAAAGGCGCTTAAAGCGAGCAACAGCGCGGATTTCTTCAGGGGCATCCATGTCAAAAGCGACAATGGCTGTTTCACGGTTGTAGTCAATGTTAGTGAGTTCCACCAACTTTTCTCGAGCCAATTCGGTCGAAGAAATATGGAAGCGCAAGTAAGCCGTTTGCGGCGACAAGCGTGAAAGGAACGCTTTCACCGCATCGTAGTCGTGCTCACGGATGCTTCGCAATTGAATAAAACCGTTTTTGACCGGCAACCACTCGTGATCGAACACGGGGGCGGGAGACAGCATTAAGTGAGAGGCCTGTTGGTCTTTCTTTAACGGCATATCGGCAATACCGATATGGGCATCAAGCACAACGCAGCCGCCTTCGTCTACCAAGAGGGGATCGATATTGAGATTGCGAATGGCCGGAATCTCCGTCACAAGCGTGGACAAACGAAGCAAAACTTGGACTAATGCATCTTTGTTGACTTCGGGCATACCACGGAAATTGTTCAAACTTTGAGCAATTTGCGGTTTTTCAATTAACTTTCTGGCAAGCGGTTCCGTTAAAGGCAAAAGCTCTAACGCACTGTCTTGGTAGATATCGCCCATGCGACCGCCGGCACCAAAGCGAATCACCGGACCAAAGCGGGAATCCGTTTGAATGTTAATTCGAAGTTCTCGGCCGTTTTCGACACTAATTTGGCGTTGGACAAAAATGCCACGAATGCGAGCGTAAGGCGCTTTTGAACGAACGTTTTCTAAAAGCTCTTCACTTTCTTCGAGCGCTTGTTGGATATTGCGCACATTAAGACGCACACCACCTACGTTGCTCTTATGAACAACGCCTTCGGCCAAGACCTTTAACACAACGGGGAATCCCAAAGATTGGGCGGCATCGGCGGCTTCTACCGGAGAATTCGTGAAAATGCCGCTTGCAGTAGAAAGCCCCATGGAAGCCAAAATACGCTTGGTTTCCAACTCATCGAGCGTGAAGTCTTGCTCTTGAAGTTTATTTCCGATGAGCTCTTGTGCTGCTTGGATATTCATGGGCAACAAAGCATTGCCTTCTGCGACGGCACCGGCAATAAAGCGACGGTTTTCTGCGTGGCGACTTAACCATGAGAAAGCTTGAACCGCACGCTCAGGGCTCTTAATGGCCGTAATCTGTTGGGCATCCAATTGATGGCGAGCCGTAACGGCTTGCTCTTCACCCACCCAAGCCGTGATAACGGGTTTATAGGTGGATTCCGTTGCGTACGACAAGGCATCACAGAGGTGCTTGACGGGCATCGTAAAGGTCGGCGCTGCAATCACAATAATGCCGTCAACGTTTTCATCTTGGTTTAAAGCGTCTAACGCCAGCTTCATGCGGCGGGGATCGGCATCGGCCCAAAGGTCAACCGGATTGGTAAAGGGCAAGGGGTTATCGAAAAGTTGTCCCAAACGTTGCGTCGTTGCACTCGTAAGATTGGCTAATTTCACGCCATACTTGCTGGCAGCGTCGGCAGCCAACACACCAAAGCCCGAACCGTTACTGATAATGCCGATACGGTTGGCGCGAGGAAGACGGCGAGAAGAGAAAATCTCAATGGCGGCTAACAATTCCTCCAAATCGTAGACACGAATGGCACCTGCACGATCTAAAAGTGCATTGAAAGCATCATCATCACCGGCAGGCACCGACATACGGCTCGCTAAAAGTTGGCCGGCTTGTAAGCTCTTGCCACCGCGCAACACGATGACCGGTTTAACGCGGGCTGCTTCTCGAACAGCAGAGAAAAATTCTCGAGGATTGCGAATCCC
>CABSHY010000215.1 GCA_902477615.1 uncultured Sutterella sp. | reverse complement strand
GCCGCTCAAGCCACGACCTACACGGTGGGTACGGGTGCAACCTACCGCCCGTTTGAATTTCAAACGCCCAGCAAAGAAATCGTGGGCTTTGATATTGATTTGATGAAGGCCATTGCTAAGGCTGAAGGCTTTAAGGTGGACTTTATTAACACGCTTTGGGGTGTGATTTTTGAATCCGTCAAAAACGGTGACCGTGACATGATCATGTCAGGCATCACCATCACGCCGCAACGTCAAGAAGCCGTTGACTTCTCTTTGCCCTACTTTGCTGCTCACCAATTGATTTTGACGCAAAAGAGTTTAACCGTTAAAGGCATGGCCGATTTGAAAGGTAAGAACGTCGCTGTTGTCGCTAACTCTGCCGGCGACATCATTGCTTCGAACGCCTTCGGTAAAGCAAGCAAAAACATCAAGCGTTTCGATAACACGCCTTTGGTCTTAGAAGAACTCTCAGCAGGTGGCGTTGACGCTGCGATCGGTGACGTCGGTGTCTTTGCCTACTACGTGACGCAAAACCCCGATAAGAAATTCAACATGGCGCGCGACGAAAAGTTTGAAGACCAATACTTCGGTATCGCTGTGCGCAAGGGCAACAAGGCCATGCTCGATAAGGTTAATTCCGGTTTGAAGAAGGTCATTGCTTCGGGCGAATACGCCAAAATCTACGCCAAGTGGTTCGGTGAAAAGGCCCCGGTTCCGACTTTGCCCATTAAGTAATTAGCCGCTCATTAATAAAACGACGCCCTGAGGTTGTTTTATGCAGCCTCAGGGCTTAACGCAATAACAAACAGGATTTTTTTATGTTTGGTTTACGTTTAGATGTCTTGATGGAATACTGGCCGCTTTTCATTGAAGGCGCTCAAATCACCCTTGAATTGACCGTGGGTTGTGTGTTCTTTGGCATCATTTGGGGCATGATTTTAGGCATGGCCCGCATGGCCAGTGCCCGTCATGAACCTTGGAAATCCATTCTCTACTACGGCGTTCGTTGGCCCGTGACGATTTGGGTGAGTTTCTTTCGCGGCACGCCCCTTTTCGTTCAAATCTTTTTGATGTATTTCGCCGTTCTTCCGATCTTTATTCACCCGGTGGACGGTTTAATAATCGATGGCGCCTTGGCTCGCGAACTTCGCAGTAACTACGGTGCTTTTATTGCGGGCTTTCTTGCCATAACGCTCAATGCGGGCGCCTACATGAGTGAAGTGTTCCGTGCCGGTATTCAATCGCTCGACAAAGGTCAAAGTGAAGCCGCTCGTTCCATCGGCATGACCTACTGGCAATGCATGCGTCACATCATTTTGCCGCAAGCCTTCCGTCGTATGTTGCCGGCTTTGGGTAACAACGCCATTGCCATTTTAAAGGACTCCTCCTTGGTCTCAGCCATCGGTTTAACGGAGTTGGCCTACGCCGCACGTACCGTTGCCGGGGCATCAGCACGCTATTGGGAACCGTACCTGACGATTTCTCTCATGTATTGGGTACTCACGTTAGCTCTAGCTTACGGTATCAGTCGCTTGGAAAAACATTTGGGTAAGGGAGATGAACAATGAGTGAAGTGATTGTTGAAATTCGTGACTTGAAGAAAAATTACGATGATCTTCAAGTGCTCAAAGGCATTGACCTCGTTGTTCGCAAAGGCGAAAAGGTGGTGGTGTTGGGCCCCTCGGGGTCAGGTAAGTCCACCATGCTTCGTTGCATCAATGCCCTAGAAGACGCCAATTCCGGAAGCATCAAAGTCGGTGGCATTGAAATCACCGATCGCAAAACCAACATCAATAAAGTGCGTGAACACTTAGGGATGGTTTTCCAACGCTTTAATCTCTGGCCCCATAAGAGCGTGCTCGAAAACGTTATGCTCGGTCAAATGGTGGTGAGTGGCAAAAGCGAAGACGAAGCCCGTAAAAAAGCCATGGAAACCCTCACGCGTGTCGGTTTAGCCGATAAAGCTAATCAATACCCCGTGCGCTTATCGGGCGGTCAACAACAGCGCGTGGCGATTGCCCGCACGTTGGCGATGGACCCGAAGGTCATCTTGTTTGATGAACCGACCTCTGCGCTTGACCCTGAATTAGTGGGTGAAGTCTTGGCCGTGATGAAGAGCTTAGCTGATGAAGGCATGACCATGATTGTCGTCACGCATGAAATTACGTTTGCAAAAGAAGTCGCTGACCGCGTCATCTTCATGGACGGCGGCGTCATCGTTGAAGAAGGTTCGCCCGACGAGGTTTTGGTGAAGCCCAAGGAAGAACGCACTAAGGCTTTCTTAAAACGCGTTTTGTAAATCGATTGGAAAATTAATGAAGGGAAAGAGGGGTTTTGGCTCCTCTTTTTCTTTTTGGCTACCGCTCAATCCATACCAGTTCAAGGGCAGATAACAAAAAAGCAACCGTACGGCTGCTTCTAAGTGATGGCGTCCCCACGGGG
>CABSHY010000214.1 GCA_902477615.1 uncultured Sutterella sp. | reverse complement strand
CCGTGTATTACTTGGAGTTACTCAAAGTTGGTTTCCTAACGGGAGGAATGACCTCTTTAATGATTAAAGATCTAATCATTTTGATTTTCTTTGCTACTTTGACCTTAGTGATGTCGGTCAAACTCAATCAGAAGCGGGTGAGAAAATGACAGAACGACTTCAACGCTTCCGAGCACTGGCCCATAAAGAATTTTTGGCGACCGTTAAAGAAAAAACGAGTCGAATGATCCTGATTGGACCATTGGTTTTGTACATTGTTTTGTTTGGGTACATTGCGAGTTTTAACTTGGATCGCGTCCCTTATGCCCTTTGCGATCTTTCTAAAAGCGCGCTTTCAACGCAGTTTATTCAGGCAATCGACCATAATCGAATTTTTCAACGTGTCGGAACTTACAACAGTCTTGCTCAGGTTCCTCAAGCCGTCGATGAGGCTAATGCGCTTTTGGTCATTGTGATTCCGGAGAATTTCGCCGATACCGTGTATGAGAAAAAGTCGGCAACCATTCAGGTCATTATTGATGGTCGAAATTCAACAACAGCCCAATTGGCCGCAGGCTATTTAGGCGTTATCGCTGAGGCCTTTAATGCACGGGTATTGGGATTAGAGTCATTTTTGACACCAAGGCTTTTATATAACCCCAACAGCATTACGCAGTGGTTTATCATGCCGGGGCTCATTGCTATGCTCTCAATGTTGCAAGTTCTCATTCTTTCGGCATTAAGTGTTGCCAGAGAACGCGAACAGGGAACCTTTGAACAATTGTTGGTCTCACCTTATCAAACCATTGATTTGTTGCTCGCTAAAGCCTACATTCCGATGGTAATTGGGCTTTTCCAAGGCACTCTGATTTTTTTGGTAGACCTTTGGTGGTTTGATATCCCCATGGCAGGTAGTATTTGGGTGTTGTACTTCGCGCTATTAATCTTTATGACCTCTATTGTGGGGTTGGGATTGGCGATTTCTGCCTATAGTGAAACCATGCAACAGGGTTTACTTTTAGTGTTTGTTTTTATGGTGCCGATGGTGTTGTTATCCGGTCTTTTTGCACCGGTACAAAATATGCCAGAGTGGCTTCAACTTTTAACTTATGCCGATCCATTGCGATTTGCATTGACGACGATTCGACGTGTGTACTTGATCGGTATTGGATTTACTGAAGTGATAGTGGGATTATGGCCGGTGATTTTAATGTCATTAGTGACCTTGCCTTTGGCCTACTACTTCTTTAAAAAACGGTTGTAAATAACTGGGAGATAATGGTGAGAAAAGCGACTTCAAAATTAAGAAATGATGGCGAAAAAACTCGAGAACGTCTAATTGAAGAGGCCGGTCGCCTGGTGGCTGTGAAAGGATGGAGCGCTGTGACGGCTCGAGACGTTTGTCAAAATGCGGGCACCAATGCGGCTAGTATCAATTACTGGTTTGGGGGACGAGATGCCCTCTATCAAGCCGTGTTGGGGAAAATTCCTCAAACGATTTTCAGTCAGGAACTCGAAATTGAAATGGTTCAATACGAGTCACCTGAAGAGGCGTTGGATTTTTATTTCAGTTCGTTAATTCCTCGAGTCTTGCAAGAAGATAATTGGCCGATTCGAGTTTGGGTAAGAGAAGTGGTGGCTCCGTCCCCTCAGTTTTATAAGCTCATCATGCTTTATGGCAAAGAACGCATTACGCATCTGAAAACTTTTTTTGCCAATTACTTAGGTATTGAGGATTGTGAAGATCAGCGAGTTGAAGCGGTTTTTGTAGCTTCAATGGCACCGGTTTTTCTGATGGCGATCGCCGATCCGAACGTGAAAGAAATCATGCTTCCCAGTTCTCTTTCACAAACGGAGGCTTTCTCAATGCTCTTGAAAGATCAAGTGATGGCGGGCTTGAGTTCAGCCCGCGAGCGATTAAAGGATTCGTCCCACTAATTCGTCGCCTGCAAGGTAAGCTCGGATGTTGCGCAATTTCTCTTGCGCAGCATCTTCGCGCGCTTCTTGGGTTGCGCCTCCAATGTGCGGGGTTAAGACGACATTTTCAAATTGCGTTAAACGAGGATCGATGTTGGGTTCATTCTCGTAGACATCAAGGCCGGCACCTGCAATGGTGTTATTTTCTAGCGCCTGTACCAAAGCTTCGGTATCAACCAAAGCGCCACGACCGATATTAATCAAGAATCCGTTGGGTCCTAATTTTTCCAAAACGTTAGCATTAACGATGTGGAACGTTTGTTCATTGGCGGGAAGCGCCATCACAAGGAAGTCTGCCCAAGCTGCCAGGGCTTCAACAGAATCAAAGCGAGTGAATTCTTCACTGGCTTGACGTCGATCGAGATAGCCCACTTGCATACGGAAACCTTGTGCACGGCAAGCAAGTTCTTTACCAATATGACCGAAACCGGCAATCCCGATTTTCTTGCCAGCGACACGAAAAGCAGGGCGTCTCGGCCATTGAATACTCTTCGTTTC
>CABSHY010000213.1 GCA_902477615.1 uncultured Sutterella sp. | reverse complement strand
TGATGAAAACCGGTTCTTCTTGAGGGGCAACCACATAGAAATGACCGGCTTCGTCCAAAAGAACGTCACCGACATTTAACGGACGCATTTCTTCAATGGCCACTTCCAACGTCTTTTCACCCACGACAAATTGCTTAGGCAAATCTTGACGTTGAGCGCTCGTCAAAGCAATATGATCAGCACGATCCAAAATGGTCTTGGCCGGTGCTGCCTTAGGGGCAAGAATCTTCGTAATCTTCATATCATCACTTCCTCTTGTTAAAAAACTAGTGCGAAACGGCATCCAATGCATCGCTTAAGCGATCCACCGCGACAATCTCTAACCCTTCGATGAGTGACTTGGGGGCATTGGCTTTCGGGATAATAGCTCGACCGAAACCCAATTTTGCCGCTTCTTTTAATCTTTCCTGGCCTCGCGGTGCGGGACGAATTTCGCCCGACAAACCGACTTCACCAAAAACAACCAAGCCTTCAGGTAAAGCTCGATTGCGCATGGACGAATAAATGGCCAACAACACAGCTAAGTCTGCTGCAGGTTCTGTAATTTTAACCCCGCCCACGGCATTGACAAAAACGTCTTGATCAAAGCAGGCCAAACCCGCATGACGGTGCAACACGGCCAAAAGCATGGCAAGGCGTTGTTGATCCAAGCCCACGGATAAACGTCTGGGGCTGGGCAAATGCGTAGAATCCACCAAGGCTTGCACTTCCACCAAAAGCGGACGCGTCCCCTCTTGAGTCACCATCACGATGGAACCGGGCACGTTGCCTTTGTGTTCAGACAAGAAAATGGCCGAGGGGTTGGCAACACCGCGCAACCCACGATCGGTCATGGCAAAAACACCCAATTCGTTCACCGCACCAAAACGATTCTTAAAGGCACGGATTAATCGGAAGTTGGAGTGCGTTTCACCTTCAAAATACAAAACGGTATCAACGATATGTTCTAAGACACGGGGACCGGCCAAATTGCCGTCTTTCGTTACATGGCCCACAAAAATTAAAGTGATACCTTCATTTTTGGCGATTCGTGTCAAACGAGCAGAACACTCTCGAACTTGAGTCACCGAACCCGGGGCGGATTCCAATTGATCGGAAAAAAGCGTTTGAATCGAGTCAATCACCACAAATTGAGGCTTCTCGGCTAAAAGTGTCGCTTCAATGTTTTCAAGTTGGATTTCACTCATCAAACGCATGCCTTGGGGCTCCAACCCCAAGCGCTTGGCGCGCAAAGCAATTTGACCAGGACTTTCTTCGCCACTGACGTACAAAGCACGGACACCCTCGTGCACCAAACGATGCATGACCTGGAGTAAGAGCGTTGACTTACCGATACCGGGATCACCCCCAATCAAAGAAACAGCACCGGGCACTAAGCCACCGCCCATCACACGATCAAACTCAGAAAAGCCCGTCACAATGCGAGGTACTTCTTCAGCTTGAACGTCATCGAGATTTAAGACTTTGCTGGCTTTAATAATAGAGGTACGGGATCGAGCGTCACCGAAACGCGCTGCGACACCCGTTTCAACGACAAACTCTTTGAGCGTATTCCATTGACCGCAATGCGGACACTTACCCGCCCACTTGATTGTCGTTCCGCCACATTCGGAACAAACGTATTCGACTTTGCGTTTCTTAGACGTGGCCATTAATTTTCGTCCTCAACCACGGGCACGCGTAAAGCTAAGGCGCACATTAATTCGTAACCGATGGTGTGGCAATAGGTCGCAATTTCATTGATGGAAATATTTTTGCCCCAAAGTTCCACATTGCTACCAAGTTTGGCTTCCGGGACATCGGTCACATCAATGGTGAGCATATCCATGGAAACGGCACCCACGATCGGAGCGATTTTGCCTTCGACATAGGTGGGCGCGCCATCAGGCGTTGCACGCGGATAGCCGTCAGCGTAACCGCAAGCCACCACGGCTATACGAGAAGGACGTTGGGTGATAAAGCGAGACCCATAACCAATGGCTTCACCCTTGGGCACGTCTTGAATGGCCAAAATCTTGGCGGACAACGTCATGGCCGGACGGATATCTAATTCTTTAGAGGAAATTTTGCTGTCGGGACTTGCACCATAAAGGGCAACACCCGCACGCACGGCTTCACCCCCGACTTCACTTCTAAATAAAAGAGCGGCGGAGTTTGCCATACAGAGGTTTTCTTCGACTTGAGCTAAACGTCCCATGCGAGCCAATTGCTTGGCAACCGAAGACGGATTTTCAGATAAGTAGCTGGGTTCGGCATTGGCAAAGTGCGTCACAATCCCCATGACTTCAACGCCCGGAATGGCCATCAACTCATCTTTAACCATGCGTTCTTCAACGGGCAAAAAGCCTAAACGGTTCATACCGGAATTGAGCTTAATGTGAACCTTCATGGACTTATAAGGTGCGTGAGCCTTCAAAAGCTCAATCATGTGACGGTTATGCACTAATGTTTCAATG
>CABSHY010000212.1 GCA_902477615.1 uncultured Sutterella sp. | reverse complement strand
ATGATGACTATTTGACCACGATTCGTTTATGAGGGCCGAGCGATAGGGAACTTACCATTCGTCAATGCGGAATTTTCATTAGTAATTGTTAAAGTGGCTCCATCTACAACAGTAATGTTAACGTCTTCTCCGTTGGCTGTAATGCCACTATAGCGACTACCACCTTCTCCTGAGTTTCCAGAAATAACAATTGTTGCATCAGAGTCGAAAGATGCATTTTCATTTGAGATGCTGCTCTGTGCAGTTGCGCCAGCAGAAAAAGAAATAAGAGCGAGAGAGACAGCAAGGGCCAAATAATTTTTTTTCATTTTCATGACAAAGCCTATGAAAGAGGTTGACATAAGTCATAAAACTTTACCCCCAGTCCAAGTTTGTCAATAGGTGAATAAGCCCATATACCGAAATCAGGTAAGTGGCCTATCGGTAAAAATTCAAACATCTCTTTGATGCAGAATCATGAAGGATTCAAAGTAAGTTCCCTATCGCTAGTGATAATGGGATTTCTAAAAAATCCTCACTAATGTCCAAAATAAATTTTTCGCTACCGTTTTTTCAAGGCATAAAAAAAGCATATCGGAATCCTTTAAAGTTTTGGTTACCACACACAAAACTGAAGGAAACCGATATGCGAAGAGCAACATTATCGATGTTTGCGCAAATTGTCCAGCTTTTGCCTCAATCGTTATTTTTCAGACTCGTTCAAAAATATCAAACTGACAAAGCTTCTAAAGGGATTAGCACTAAAGATCAGCTCATCGCGATGATGTTTTGTCAGCTCAGCGGAGCCGAATCCCTCAGAGAAATAGCCGATGGACTGTATTCAAGCTTAGGTAAGCTCAACCACATCGGTGCCCATGCCATCGGACGTTCAACTCTTTCCTACGTCAATCAACATCGGGACTATCATGTCTACGAAGACTTTTACTATGGTTTATTAGAATACTTCAGGAACGAATTAACTGGGGCAAGAATCAAACCGATCAGTACAGATAAAAAGATCTTCTGTCTTAATTCTACGACGATAGGACTTTGCTTAAAACTGTTTGATTGGGTTCGATTTCGAACAACTAAAGGCGGAATTAAGCTTCACACACTATTGGATAACGATACGTTAATGCCGGAGTTTATTGCCGTCTCAGAAGCAGTGGTTTCTGACATCAAAGCAGCCTGTACTCTGGTAGATATCCCCAAAAACTGTATTTTGAACATTGACCGTGGGTATTACGATTTTCGATGGTATAGACAGCTAAGTCAACGTCATATTACTTTTGTCACTCGAATTAAAGATAACATAAAGCTTAAGCGAGTAAAACGAATACTAGTCGATAAAAATGAAAATTGGGGTTGCTACGAAATCACACTCCAATCGGATGAAACCACACATGAAAGAGGCCGTCTAAAAGTAATCCCAAAATACCGATTAGTTCAGTGGAAAGACAAAGAAAATGGCAGATGGTTTGAGTATCTCACCAATGACTTCAAGCTCAGTGCTGAGGAATAGCCGCTATTTATAGAGATCGATGGCAAATTGAACTATTTTTCAAGAAACTCAAACAGAACCTGAAAATCAAAACTTTTGTGGGAACAACGCTCAATGCCGTGATGGTGCAGATTGGACAGCTTTGGTGGTGACATTGCTGTTGGAAGTACTCAAAAGACGATCTAAATACCCTTGATCATTTAGTCGTTTAAGAAGTTACATAAGACTGAATCTAATGACCTACAAAGACCTCATTGACTGGCTCGATGAACCAGATATTGTTCCAATAAAAACACAGGAAAGTCCCCCTCAGGCTTGTTTATTTTGAACTGAGGGGGTTGAAATTGAATGTTGAACCTTTTGGACTGCTGAACGCTGAAATGATTAGGGGGTCTTTAAAAAATCAAATTATTTTGGACACTAGTGTATTTGGATATTGAAGTTTTCCTGACAGTATAAGTCCCAATATTAATAAAAAAATGCCAGAGCTACCATATCAGCAATCTTTCAACTCTTACTGTGAGGTGTCATTATGAGTTCGAAACGTTTACTCTTAGCCACATGCCTCAGTGCAGCTTTGGCGGGGTTTGCATTACCATCTCAAGCTTGCTTTACGATTATTGTAGGTAAAGATGTATCAAGTACAGGGGAAATCCTAATTGGACACAACGAAGATAATGACCGACGAATTATTACCAGTCAGTATTGGGTCCCGCCAGCCAAGCATAAAAAAGGTGAAATGATTCAATATGAACCGGGTTCTGCAAAAATTCCCCAGGTTGCTCAAACCTTAGGTTATTGGTGGAGCCAAACCTTAGCTCCCGATGGATACAGTTTCTCCGACGGCTTTATCAATGAAAAAGGTGTCGTCGTTGTTTCTAATAACTGCGGTGACACGTACGAAAAAGACGAAAAAGTTAAAGCCGGTGGCGTAGGTTATGGTATCCGTCGCATTGTTGCAGAACGCGCTCATACT
>CABSHY010000211.1 GCA_902477615.1 uncultured Sutterella sp. | reverse complement strand
CACGACAATTTGCATGCCTATGCGAAGTATTCCGGTTTAAGAACCGCTTGCGTTTTTGGGGGCGTGGATATTCGCACGCAAGCCGATGCCTTGCGACGAGGCGCAGAAGTCTTGGTGGCAACGCCCGGACGCTTACTTGACCATATTGAGCAACGTAACACGCAATTGTCTCAAGTGGAAGTCGTTGTTTTGGACGAAGCCGACCGTATGTTGGACATGGGCTTTTTGCCCGACATTTCCCGCATCTTGAAAATGTTGCCGGCAAATCGTCAGAGCTTAATGTTCTCAGCTACTTTTTCGCCTGAAATTAAGTCTTTGGCAGCCAACTTCTTGAGAAGCCCTAAGCTTGTGGAAGTTGCTCGAGAAAATTCCACGGCTAAGACCATCACGCAACGCCTCTACGAAGTGCATGACTCTGAAAAGGTTGATGCGTTGATGGAGTTGCTCGACGATGAGCGCTGCGAAGACGCTAAAAACATTTTGGTCTTTGTGAATTCCAAGATCACATGCCGCCGTTTGGCCCGAATGCTTGAGCGAAACGGTTTTAAGGCTGATTCTATTCACGGGGACAAGACGCAAGACGAGCGTATCAAAACGCTTGAAGCTTTTAAGTCGGGTGATGTGAAAGTGTTGGTGGCAACCGACGTGGCCGCTCGCGGTTTAGATATTGCCGAGCTTCCGGTTGTCATTAACTTTGATGTGCCTTTTAATGCTGAAGACTATGTGCACCGTATCGGTCGTACGGGTCGCGCCGGCAGTAAAGGCTTGGCTTTGATGATCATGTGTCCTGGGGCGGATGAACGAAATGTTGAGGCTATTGAGCATTTAATTCATGAGAAGTTGCCGCGTGAGCGCTTAGATATTCAACCGCGACGTCGTCCGCAACCGGGCTGCTTCCGAAAGACTTATGTGGCCCCGCCCACTTCACCCGTTTCGACCGATCCGTTTTTTGATCAACCGTATGTTCCTTCTCAACCTGCAGGGGAAACGCAGCCCAAAGAGCGCGAACCGATGTCAGCGAAAAACACGAAGCCCAAGGCTAAGGTTTCTGCGCTTTTAGGTGGTCTTATCCGTAAGTAATTTGGGTTAGGTTAAAAATGTTAGGCATTTGTGATGTCAGTTAAGAATCGACACACTTATGCCTCTTTTTTTTGGGCAATTCTTTATACAATATTTATATCCGACTAAACATTCTTAGCCCGTTGAATGGCTCTTCTGTATCAGGGAGTTATTCTGGGTGACTTCAGGCTAGGAGTCTGTCATGCCAGAGACAAAAATTGTTAGTAGCCGTCTTGCTCGCGAGATGGCTTTGCCTTTATATGAGGGCAAGACTTTATTTACCGGCGAAGCGCGCATGGCGCACGCCGACGGTATGGCCAATATCGTACGCAGTATCCGAGATGATGAAGATTTGATCGCAGCGGCCTACCTTTTTGCAGTTCATGAAAGTGTTCCCAATACCGATGAGTGGTTAAAGAAAAACTTTGGCGCAACGGTTGCAGAGTTGGTCTATGAACTTCATCGACTCATTGAAATTAACGGCAAAACCCGTTTGGTGAAAACGGGTGAAGAAGCCGCTGAAGATAAACTGTTACTTAAAGCTCAAGACGCTCTTTTGCGCAAGATGGTCTTAGCCATGTGTAAAGACCTTCGGGTGGTGATTTTGCGTCTTGCGAGCCGCTTGCAAACGTTGCGCTACTTTGCCTCCCAAAAGGATCGGGCTGAAGACGCCAAGCAATACGGTACCGACACTTTGGCGCTATATGCACCGCTCGCAAACCGTTTGGGGATTTGGCAAGTGAAGTGGGAGTTGGAAGACTTGTCCCTTCGCTTTACCAAGCCCAAAGAATATAACGAAATCGCTCAACTTTTAGATGAAAGTCGCGAAGCGCGTATTGCCTTTATGCGTGATACGGTGCAAAAGATTCGCGATATGTTGGCTGAAAAAGGGATTGAAGCCGAAGTTTCCGGTCGTCCTAAACACATCTACTCCATCTACAAAAAGATGGAGCGTAAGCACTTAAAGTTCAACCAACTCTATGACGTGCGCGCATTGCGCATCATTGTACAAACGGTTGAACAATGCTATGAAGTGCTCTCGATTGTGCATGAGAATTTCCCAGGGTTGGCAAGCGAATACGATGACTACATCTCTAACCCGAACCCCAACGGCCATGCACGAATATAACGAACTCGGGGTGGCAGCTCACTGGCGCTACAAAGAATCGGGCAATTCCAATAAGACAGGCGACAGCTCTTCTGAAGACCAAAAAGTTGCATGGTTGCGTCAACTTTTGGCTTGGAGTAGCGATGTGAAACCTTCGGGTGAGTCAGGCGTTGTTGAAGACGATCACGTCTATGTCCTAACGCCTCAAGGTCGTGTTATTGAAATGGTGACGGGGGCAACGCCTATTGACTTTGCGTATCACTTGCACAGTGAACTCGGTCATCGTTTTC
>CABSHY010000210.1 GCA_902477615.1 uncultured Sutterella sp. | reverse complement strand
AAAAACAATCACTTACAAAATGTGCGTATTTTTTAAGCAATTAAAGAAAAGCTTGAAGAATTGAGACCTTAGGCATCATCAGGGTGCCATTTTTTGTTACTTTTACACAATAATTGTTCACAACTTTTTGTTGACACCCTAAGTCGTTAAATTTAAAAGGAAAACCCATTGTGCAAAACTTTTTTAAAAACCCATCATTCTGTCAAGGAAAAGTCAAAGTTTTTGTGTATCATTAGTTGGTTAATGTTTTTCATGAGATCATTCTCTCTACACACATGTCTTCAGACAGTACCGTACCGATACGTTTGCTTCCTCCCACTTTTTTAAACGGAGGATTCAATGCGCGCTAGTATCGAATCTTGGTTGCATCGTCAATGGACCAAAAAAGGTCTTCTTGCCTGCACACTTAGCCCTCTTTCCGTCGCATTTCTTTGGGCAAGTCATAACCGCCGTCAAAAGCTCGTTCCTAAAAAGTTGCCCGTTCCCGTTGTAGTGGTCGGCAATATCTATGTGGGTGGCACCGGTAAAACGCCCGTGACCATTGCGTTGGTGAAGGAATTGGCCCATCGTGGTTATCACCCTGCCGTCATCTCTCGCGGTTTCGGTCGCAAGGATGAATTGCCGAAGATGGTCACGCCCGCAAGCCCCGCTTCCGAAGTGGGTGACGAACCTCTTTTGATTGCTCAGCAATCGGGTGTTCCTGTGGCTGTGGCTCGCGACCGTATTGCGGCAGCTCACTTGATTTTGGATAAGTACCCTGAGTGTGACCTCATCATCAGCGATGATGGTCTTCAACACTACGGTCTTGCTCGTGACGTGGAAATTGCCGTTGTGGGCGCTCGCGGTTTGGGTAACGGTTGGGTATTGCCCGCCGGTCCCTTGCGTGAACCGCCTTCTCGCTTAAATGAAGTCGACGCGATTGTCTTAAACGCCACCGAAGATACGTTTGATAGTCGCACGCCTCGTTTTGCTGCGACTGCTGTCTTAGGCTTAGCACGTTCTTTAGATGGCACGAAGACACTTAACTTGGATGAGTTGGCTGTAAGTGGGAAGACCGTTCGTGCTGCAGCCGGTATTGCCGCGCCGGGCCGTTTCTTTGCCATGCTTCGCGCCCACGACATTGAAGGCGAAATGGTTGAACTCGGCGACCACTTTGCGTTCGAGACAAATCCGTTTAAAGACGCCAAGGAAGATATCATTCTCATTACGGGTAAGGATGCCGTTAAATGTCGTCAACATCCGCAATTAGGTCATGACGAGCGCATCTATTGGGTAGAGTATCTTGTGGACATCGATCCGTACTTGGTCGACTTTATTGAAAACAAATTGAAAGAAAAAGGGGTGAAAAATGAAGCTTGATTCCCGTTTGACCGCCACGCTCGTGTGCCCGGTCTGTAAGGGTGCTTTGGTTTGGGATGAAGAAAAAACGCGCTTTGCCTGTCCGCGTTGCGCTTTGGGCTTTCAAATGAAGGACCAAATCCCCAATATGATCCCGCAAGAAGCTGACAAACTTTCCCCCGAAGAGTGCGAAGCCTATGCCAAGCGCTTGAGTCTTGTTCGTGAGGGTTAAATCATGAGTGCTTTTTATGCCATTATCCCGTCGCGCATGAAATCGACGCGCTTGCCGGAAAAACCTTTAAAGGACATCGGTGGCAAGCCCATGGTCGTGCGCGTTGCTGAACGTGCCCTTCAATCCGGTGCTAAGGACGTGATGGTCGCAACCGACCACCCTGACATTTTGACCGCTTGTGAAGCCCATGGTGTAAAAGCTGTTTTAACCTCGCCTGATCACCCCACCGGCACCGACCGATTGGCCGAAACCGTTGAAAAGATGGGGTTGCCTTTGGGTGCCATTGTTGTGAACGTGCAAGGCGACGAACCGTTGATTCCGCCCGAAGTGATCTCTCAAGTGGCCCAACTCTTAGAAGACCACCCCGAGTGCGATATGGCCACAGCCGCGCATCCGATCGATAGTATCGAAGAATTCATGAGTCCCAATGTCGTTAAGGTGGCACTGGACAATAACAACAATGCCATCACCTTTAGCCGTGCCCCGATTCCGTGGCCGCGCGATGCGTTCCGTGAAAATCCCGATGCATTGCCCGAAGGTCTTCATCCCTTGCGTCACATCGGTTTGTACGCCTATCGAGTAAAGTTCTTGAAGCAATACCCAAAGTGGGAACAAGCCCCGATTGAACGCTGGGAGAGCTTGGAGCAATTGCGTGCACTTTGGTACGGGGTGAAGATTGCCGTGACGATTTTGCCGGGCGCACTGCCCGCAGGCGTTGATACGCCCGAGGATCTCGAGCGCGTCAGAGAGGCCTTTGCCAAAGAAGCTTAACCTTTCGGACATGGGCTTAACAAAGAAAAGCCCATTTTTTTGTTTTAGAATACTTGATGTATCAGTTGGGCCCAGTGTCATTGGGCTCGAACATTTAAATTTTAAGGAGTGAAGTCATGCGTTTAATTTTGATTGGACCCCCGGGTGCCGGCAAGGGC
>CABSHY010000209.1 GCA_902477615.1 uncultured Sutterella sp. | reverse complement strand
AACATCATGGCTAATCCGATTCGTATTGCTATCACCGGACCTTGCGGCAATATTGGTTACTCCTTACTTTTCCGCATTGCTTCGGGTCAGCTCTTTGGTAATGATCAACCGGTTGAGTTGCGATTACTTGCTCGCAACACCCCTGAAAGTCAACAACGCCTCAAGGGCACGATGATGGAGTTGGCAGACTGCGCCTTCCCGACGTTGGCTGAAATGTCCGCTCACACCGATGAAAAAGAATTGTTTGACGGTGCTCATTGCGTCTTTATGGTCGGTGCTGCTCCCCGTAAGGAAGGCATGGATCGCGCAGACCTTTTGCGCGCCAACGGTGAAATTTTCCGTCGCCAAGGTCGTGCTTTGGATGAACGTGCTGATCGCAATGTGCGCGTGTTGGTGGTGGGTAACCCCTGCAATACGAACACCTTGATTGCTCAACGCAATGCCCCGTCGCTTAAACCCGAATGCTTCTCTGCTTTGATGCGTTTGGACCAAAACCGTGCTATGGCTCGTGTTGCAGAAAAGCTTGAAGTGCCCGTTTCTTCCATCGGCCAAGTCTTTGTCTGGGGTAACCACAGCAACACCATGTATCCTGATCTCCGCTTCTTGCGTGTTAACAATAAGCGCATTGAAAACGGCTGGGACGCTGCTTGGGAAGAAGAATTCGTCAAGAACGTGGCTACCCGTGGCTCTCAAATCATTAAGGCCCGTGGCGCCTCTTCTGCCGCTTCGGCAGCTTCAGCCGCCATTGATCACATGCGCGATTGGATCATGGGCAGTAACGGCCGTATGGTCACGATGGCAGTGCCCTCTGACGGTAGCTACGGCATTCCGCGTGGCTTGATCTGCGGCTTCCCCTGCTTCTGCCCGGGCAATGCTGACTACAAGATCATCGGTGACTTGCCACTCACGCCGGAAGTGCGTCGTCGCATTTCGATCACTCAAAACGAATTGATCGACGAAGCTCGTGCCGTGGGCGACCTTTTGCGATGAGCCCTGAGCAAAAATCGCTCTACATTGATCTATTAAACCAGACGCCTCATCATCTTTTTGAGGCGTCTTTGGTTGATGCACGTCCCATTTGCATTCTCGATACCAACATCCTTTTAGATTTATGGGTCTTTCACGACCCGCACGTTGAAGCAATTGACAAAGCGCTCGAAAACCATGAGATTCGCTTGATCGGTCACGTTGAAACCTTCTGTGAGTTCGCCGATGTCATTTCTCGTGCCATGTTCAGACTCACACCCGATGAACAAACCGCGCTCTTAATGCGGTGGTTAAAGACGGTTGAGGTGGTAACAGAGCCTCTCTCTAATGCCCGTTTTTGCAAAGACACCGATGACGATAAATTCTTTGAATTAGCTGTCATGTCCGGTGCCAGATTCTTGGTAAGTAAAGATAAAAAAGTGCTTAAGGCTCGAAGCAAAGCGAAAAAATTCGGTATTGAAGTCATGCGTCGAGATGACTTCTCTCAATGGCTATTAAACGCCAACAATTAAGCATTTTTCCCCTCTTGTTATTACAGTTCTTTCGTGTCAGACTAGACAGATAGACAGAAGGAACTGCACCATGGATACACTCTACAAAGGTCCTGCGCTAACAGCCGAAGTGTTAGAAAAACGCATTCGAGAATTCAATTGGGAACTTCATGCCGTTGCTCAATGGCGTGAGCCCGATCCTAAAGCCCAATGGCACGTCTTGGTTAAAGACAATATCTGCGTCGATGGTCTTCGAGCTACCGCTGGTTCCATGGCGTTTAAAGCTCTTAAAAACGATAAAGATGCCTATTGTGTTCAAAAAATGCGCTCCAAAGGTACTCATCCTTTTGGCAAAACCACGATGAGTGAGTTGGCGGGCTTTTTAAGCACGACCATGCCGATGGGTTATTCAGAGTTAGGGGGCCAAGGCATCAATCCCATTGACCCGGATTTAACCCCCGGCGGTTCAAGTTCAGGTTCAAGCATTTCCGTTGCTGCCGGTTTTTGTGATGCCGCCGTGAGCACCGAAACGCACGGCAGTATTGTGATTCCTGCGATGGCTTGTGGCGTGGTGGGGATGAAACCGACCGTTGGTCTTATTTCTCGCACGGGTGTCGTTCCTATTTCTCACTCCTTAGATACGCCGGGCGCAACCGCGCGTACGGTCAATGATGCAGCTCGCCTTTTATCGCTTTTAGCCGGCCCTGATGTTGATGATCCCCATACCGATCATTGCCCTCCCGACTTAGATTTAACAACGGATTTGGGTTTGAGCAAAACGCCTATTCGTGTGGCCTTATTGGTGCCGCAAGATGGGTTCGATTCGGAACAAAAGGCTGCGCTCGAGAATTTAATTGCTCGTTGCAAGACAGTGAACATCAAGATTGTTGAAGCGCCGTTAAAGACCGTTGAAACGCATTACAAGCGCATTTCCTCGACGGAAATTCAAGGCGATATGGATAAATTCTTGTCGCAATGGGGTAACGGTCAAACACCCTCGAGCTTTAAAGAACTCGTCCAGTTCTATCGCATGCGTGATCAACACCACCCCTATGGCATCAATCGCTTGGAAGGTGCCTTGGAGTACGACCCGAACTTAACCAAT
>CABSHY010000208.1 GCA_902477615.1 uncultured Sutterella sp. | reverse complement strand
AAGCCGCTTTTATTAAAGAAAAGTTCGGCATTCCCCAAATTTCTACGGGCGATATGTTGCGCGCTGCCGTTAAGGCCGGTACCCCGTTAGGCTTGGCTGCTAAGGAAGTGATGGATAAGGGTCAATTGGTTTCTGACGAAATCATTATCGGTTTGGTCAAAGAACGTTTGACGCAACCGGATTGCGCCAATGGCTTCTTGTTCGACGGTTTCCCCCGTACGATCCCGCAAGCTGAAGCTTTGCAAGCTGCCGGTGTGCCTATCGACTTCGTGCTCGAAATCGCCGTGCCTGACGAAGAAATCGTTACGCGTATGAGCGGTCGTCGTGTTGATCCGGTCTCCGGCCGTACGTACCACATCGTCTACAATCCGCCTAAGGTTGAAGGTAAGGACGACGTGACGGGCGATCCGTTGATCCAACGTGATGACGACAAGGAAGAAGTCGTTTTGAAGCGCTTGGGTGTTTACCACGCTCAAACCGAAGCGTTGGTGAAGTTCTACGGTGACTTGGCTGCCTCCGGCGTTGAGTCTGCTCCCCAATACCGCAGCATCAGCGGTTTGGGCGCCATCGATGAAATCAAGGCCCGTGTTTTCGAAGCTTTGAAGTAATCAAGTCCTTCCATTGATAAAGCAAAACCCATCGAAATTTCGGTGGGTTTTGTGTTTTTAAAGATACTTTTCCAAATCGACTTCGACTAACGGTTCGTGCTTGCGCGCGTCAATCAATGCGACTAACTCTTCGTCATCGATCCGATCAAGAATTTGTTCATACAAGCGAGCTGGGACGCAGTAAAACACAGGTTTATTCTTGTTCAGAATGAGAACTGATTTTCCTTGACCTTTTCGAACGGTTGCACAAGGATCCTTTTTTAACTCAGCGATGGTCGCAGAGACATTTTCAAAAATGAATTTTGTCATAAACGTTGTTCCCCTGAATTACAGGTAGCGCCCCGTTGCTGAAGTCTTTTCCAAACGGGCATCCTCCGGTTTACCGGCAAAAACCACCGTACCACCGGCCTCTCCGCCTCCCGGCCCCATATCAATCATCCAGTCTGCACTGCGAATCACATCCAAGTCGTGCTCAATCACAATCACTGTTGCTCCCGAGGCAACCAAGCGGTCAAACACCGCCATCAAGGTTGCCACGTTTTCCGGATGCAAACCGATGGTAGGTTCATCAAAAATAAAGACACTATCGTCTTGACCACGGGTAAATTCACCGGCTAACTTTAAGCGTTGCGCTTCTCCACCGGATAGCCCCGGTGTGGCTTCTCCTAACGTTAAGTAACCCAGGCCTAAATCCTCTAAAACTTGAAGTTTTGAGTTAACGGGCTTCATGTCTTCTGTAACTCTAAGGGCACTTGTGACATCCATTTGCATCAGTTGCGGTAACGTCAAAGAGTCGCCTGACTTTGAAACGCGGTGAATGAGATCGGCGTCTTGCGAGTAGCGCCTGCCATGACAAACCGGGCACGGTACATCCACATCGGGCAAAAACTGCACATCAAGACTGATGACACCCGTACCATCACACTCGGCACAACGAAGTTTTCCGGTGTTATAAGAAAAGTCCCCTGCCTTGAGTCCTGCGTCTTTTGCCTCTGGCGTTCTGGCAAAAGCTTTACGCAAATCATCATGTAAACCCGCGTAAGTCGCAACGGTCGAACGAACATTCGTACCAATGGGGGTCGCATCAATTAACTTAATATTTTTAATGCCGTCAGCCTTAATGCTTTTAACGTGACTGGGAAGAGCCGTTCCATCACAATGGGCTTTAAGCGCGGGCAAAAGACTCTCAAGAATTAACGTGGTTTTGCCTGAACCCGAGACACCGGTCACCACTGTCAAACGAGACTTCGGGATCGAAACCTTTAAAGGTTTAACCGTGTGAATCGAATCGGTCGTAAGAGATATTTCTCCAAAAGAGAAAACTTCTTCTTTAGCAATGTCAGGACGCACCACAGCGGGTTTTCCAGCCAAATAGGGTCCAATTTTGGATTGCTGGTCCGCTTTAATGGCGTCAACCGTCCCTTGGGCCACCACTTCACCGCCATCGCGTCCGGCCGACGGTCCCATTTCCACGATCCAATCGGCTTCTCGCAAAATATCGACATCGTGATCCACCAAAAGAACCGAATTACCATCGGCAATGAGTTCGCGCATTACGGCTTTCAAGCCCTCAATATTGGCGGGATGCAAGCCGATGGAGGGTTCATCTAAAACATAGAGCACCCCTGTTGTACGGTTTCTGACAGCGCGAGCCAACTGCATGCGTTGTCTTTCGCCCGTTGACAAGGTTGACGCTGCTCGATCCAAAGACAAATAACCCAACCCTAGGTCCAAAAGGCGCGCAGCCGTATGCGTAAAACTTTCACAAATGCTTTGAGCCATGGGGCGCATTTCTTTTGGTAACGTACCGGGGACTTTCTCAACCCATTGGCAAACATCCGTCAAAGGCCAACGGCAAACCTCGTCAATACTCACACCGTTGATCTTCGGAGCGCGAGCCGCTTCAGAAAAGCGAGACCCATGACAGTCGGGGCATTCTTCTAAGCGCAAGAAGCGCTCAACTCGTTTCATCCCCGC
>CABSHY010000207.1 GCA_902477615.1 uncultured Sutterella sp. | reverse complement strand
AAGCCAAGCCAACCGTACATAAAGATGGCGTTTAACGGAACTTTGAAAAAGAGCAAAGCCAAACTCACGTACATCGTGACTTTAGGGCGAGAAACAGCCGCATTTAACGAAATAAAGGCGCGACCGGCCAAAGCGGCCGGCAAACCGATCATGCTGATCGTTAAGTATTGCGCAGCCATGCGTTTGACTTCGCCTTGTGCTTCAGCCAAACCCGTCCAAATATCAGTGGCTCCCAAAATCGGCATACCGATTAAGGACAAGATGAGCGCAAGCCACAGACATTGAGAAAGTTCAAAACCGATCTTTTCAAATTGACGAGCACCGAAATGGTGTCCTGCCAAAGGACTCATCCCTTGCAAAATACCCACTAAGCCCATGAAAACCATGATCATGGAGGCAAGACCCAAGGCAATCGCTGCCAAGTGATCAGGGCCCAAATGACCGGCCATCACGGTATCAATCGTGCCACCGCCCACGATGGCGATGTTGGCTACAAAAATAGGACCTGCGAGCTTACAGATGGCTCGCAGGGAAATATCGGGTGGCGTTAAACGTTCAGGTAACGGGTGCGTCACATTAATCTCTCAACAAAATAAAACGCTCTGGTTCGCGAGGACGAGAATAGGTGTTAATGATTTTGGTCGGAACCAAAGAGGCAGCTTTGATTTGGGACTCAAAATGGAATTGGCAACGATCGGATTCCGATAACGGTAAACCGTAGTAGGTAAAGATCGTGCGTTCGGTCGGGGTTAACGACTCAGACGACAAGCAAGCATTTTTGGTTTTGACCACTTCAAAGTCAGCCATCACTTTTTGAACAATCGGGCGATAGCTACGTGCATCATCAATGGCAGGCGCAAAGAGGTAAACACACAAGACAGCCAGCGTGGTAATACCGGTGGCAGCCATCCACGGGCCCTTCCATGCTACAACGGTGTGACGGTTCATGCGCCACAAAACCAAAGCAATCCACAAAAGTGTGATACCGAAAGCCATCACAAAGATAAGACCGTGGAAGAAGGGGTCTGCGTTCGGAGCCAGATTCGTAATGGACTTCACCATCTTAGGCGGTACACCGGCGTGCCATGCGGCATAGTAAGCCCAAAGGGTGGCAATGCCTAAAGTGAAAACAGAAGCCGAGAACCAATCCAAAACGTTGGCCCAAGTACGATGCACGGACATCAAACCAAAGGCGGCTAACACACACATCGGCGCCGTTAACGTCATCAAGAAACGATTTTCAGAGACGTCTAAAAGAACGGTCGAAATGAAAAGTCCCACAAAGATAAAGAGGGGCAACTTAATATGCGTGCGATTAAGTTGCTTGCGGAAAGCGTACAAAGCAAAGCAAGCAAAAGGCCAAAGAGGCCACAAGAACCACAAGAAGTCACGACCTGCGTGTTGCAATTGCGTTTGGGTCATGAAGCTAAACATCTCAAGCTGCGTAGCCCACCAGCCGTCAAACCACGCATCCACCGTTTCAATAGCGACACCCACGGCAAAAATCGGCCAAACAAAGAAAAGACCGACGGAGACCAAAAGAACCGTGCTGGCTCGCACGATAAAGGGTGGCTCAAACGCGTGAACTCGAGCGTGAATCAAAAGGGCAATGATGAGTAATGCAAGGCCCGTGGCAAAATCTGCTGTCCAGACGCTTGCAACAATCACACACCCCGTTAAGATGGGGCCAAGGCTTGGGCGATGCAATGAGTAAGCCAACGAGAAGAAATAAGCGCAGAAAATGGCCAGGAGTGCCGTATCAACAGCGAGTTCTCGTAACGGAATAAAAAGGCCAAAGGTTGCAATAAAGAGTAACAATGCACCGTCAGCCACCACGCGTCCAAAGTCCTTGGGCGTTGCTTGACCGCCAAACGCTAAAACAACGGGTTGTGCTTCACCACGTCTAGCCAAATACCACGTGCCGTACCAAATAGAGCTTGTTGCCAAAGCAAACCAAAGCAAAACGCTTAAGCGGGAAGCCGACTCGGCTCCGATGAGCCAACCGAAGAGCTTAATGCAAATGGCCGCTAACCAAGCTGATAGTGGGCCGGCAGCATAAAAGGCAGAACCGTCGATATTAGGAAGAGCCCAATCAATGATGGAGCCTTGAGCCATCGTCAAAGCAACTGCAAAACTGCTTAACTCTTGAGAATTCCAAAAGTCACGAGTAATCAACCCCGGAATGATAAAGACAATCAATAGGGTGAGCAGGGCCGTCCGAGGCAGCTTACGAGCGGCTTCGGCGCGGGCAACAACAGGTGACGGACGTTCTTCAAACATAGCAAATATTGGCTTCAATCAAACTTACGCATTTTAGCAAAAACCATTAATTTCGTTAAGTTTTTGAGTCGTTTTTGATTGCTTTAAACAATGAAAGTTTGAAGCGTTTGCTCAAGTAAATCTTTTGCCACCTTAACTGTATTTTTACGGTGATTTAGTTCTTTTTCGTCGAGATCTAGACCGATTTGAGCTTGAGTGAGTTGTCGAGTAACCTCTTCGAGTGCCGTGCCACCGATGCAGTTTTTGCTAAAGGCTATTTTGACCGGATCCAATGCGGCATGAACTTCCTCATCCGTCATGCTTGTTGTGCGACCAAATAGATTCAAAAATATTGGGT
>CABSHY010000206.1 GCA_902477615.1 uncultured Sutterella sp. | reverse complement strand
TTAACGCGTTGCACGGGTGGTACTGGATTTAAAGTGCAAGTTACCCAAACCACCCTTACCGCCGTGAGCAATAAGATAGCGTTCGCCGTGCTTGGTTAAGTCGGCAATCGTTTCACCAGTTTCGCTGTCGGTGACTAAAGTACCGACTGGCATACGAAGTTCAATATCGTTACCAGCTGCACCGTAGCAGTCTGCGCCACGACCGTTTTCGCCGTTACGAGCAAAATGCTTACGAGCGTAGCGATAGTCAATCAACGTATTAATGTTGCAATCGGCAACGGCATACACGTTACCGCCGCGGCCACCGTCACCACCATCGGGGCCACCTTTCGGAATAAATTTTTCTCGGCGGAAAGAGGCGACACCATTACCGCCTTTACCACCTGCGACTTCGATTCGCGCTTCATCAACGAATTTCATAAAAACACCCCAAAATAGGACTCCAATAGTCTACCGAAACTATGGACAGAAAAAGCCATGTCATTCGACATGGCCTTTTTCTTTAATAAGGTGTCTCAAAAATGAGACAGAAGGATCAAATCCCTAAAGCCTAAATTAGGCGGGGATAACCTTCACGAAACGGTTGTTCTTCGGGCACTTGACCTCGAATTTAACCGTACCATCAACCTTAGCAAACAACGTGTGGTCACGACCCATGCCGACATTGTCGCCCGGGTGGAATTGCGTACCACGTTGACGAACGATGATACCACCGGCGTTGATGGCTGCATCACCGAAAACCTTCACACCAAGACGCTTAGCTTGGGAATCACGACCGTTGCGGGTAGAGCCGCCGCCCTTTTTATGTGCCATTTTGTATTACTCTCTAAAAAGTCCAAATTAAGCTGCGATCGTTTCGATCTTGAGCTCAGTGTAGTTTTGACGATGACCAGCGCTCTTGATGGAGTGCTTACGACGACGCATCTTGAAGATGCGAACCTTGTCGTGACGGCCATGAGAGACGACCGTAGCGGTGACGCTAGCGCCTTCAACGAAGGGAGCGCCAACCTTGAGTTCGTTACCGTCGGAGACAGCCAAGACTTCAGAAAGGGTCACTTGGGAGCCGACTTCAGCGTTCAAGGATTCAACCTTGAGCCTTTCACCAGCGGCGACGCGATATTGCTTACCACCGGTCTTGATAATTGCGTACATTTAAATACCTCGCCCGTTTCGCTCAGCCAACGCACTGTCTGCGAAACCTTTTTATTGTTAATCGGTCGGACAATATGTCCGCCTACTATTGCGTGGAGAAGCGGATTATTTCACAAATCAAAGAGTTATGCAAGTTAATCTTGCGTTTTTTCAATAGAAATTTGTAAGGCCCGAATCTTCGGGCCTTAGCGCATCAGAAACCGTAAAGCAACCAGTCCTGACTGGGCTTGCAACGCCTATCATCCGGACTAAATAAATGGGGGGCTAAATCCGCCAATGCTTTGCGATAGACATCATGCTTGAAATCAATCACATCACGCAACGGAACCCAATAGTCATTCCAGCGCCAAGCGTCAAACTCCGGCGTGCCAGATGCGTACAAATTAATTTTTTCGTCCGGGGCATTCATTCGCAATAAAAACCAAATTTGTTTTTGCCCGCGGTACATCGAACGACTCGTTCTGCGGAAAGGTTCCGGAACATCGTAATAGAGCCACTCATTTGTATGAGCAATAATTTGTACGTCATCACGGGTTAAACCAATCTCTTCATAGAGCTCACGCATTAACGCGGTCTCTAGGTCTTCGCCCTCGTCGACACCGCCTTGAGGAAACTGCCAGGCGGGCTTGTGGATTCGTTTTGCCCAGAAAACTTTATTGTCCTGGTTAACCAAAATAATCCCGACGTTGGGGCGGTAGCCATCGCTATCCAACATAAAGGCCTCAAATTCTCTTAAAATCTCTTATTTACTCCACTTTTTGAAAGTGGAGCGCATACTAAGAAAAATTTTACCTTAAACCGCGAGAAAACAATGCGTGCTACTTCTTTTTTTATTTCGACGTTAAAGGAAGCTCCTGCTGACGCCGATGTTGCTAGTCAACAATTTATGATCCGTGCCGGTATGATTAAACGCTTGGCAGCCGGTATCTATACCTATATGCCAATGGGTTTGCGTTCCATCCGTAAGACGGAACAAATTATCCGTGAAGAAATGGAACGTGCCGGTGCAATTGAACTTCTTTTGCCAGTTGTTCAACCCGCGGAACTTTGGCAAGAGTCCGGGCGTTGGGAAAAGTACGGCCCGGAATTGCTCCGATTTAAAGACCGTCATGATCGCGACTTTGTGATTCAACCGACAGCTGAAGAAGTGATTACGGATTTTGCCCGCTCTGAAATTAAGTCATGGCGTCAATTGCCGGTCAATCTTTACCAAATTCAAACGAAGTTCCGTGATGAGCGTCGTCCGCGTTTTGGTGTGATGCGTGGTCGTGAATTCACGATGAAGGATGGTTACTCCTTTGACCGTGACCAAGAAGGGGCCTTGATTTCCTATCGTAAGATGTACGATGCTTACCAACGCATCTTTAAGCGTTTGGGTTTGAATTTCCGTGCAGTGGCTGCTGATACGGGTTCAATCGGTGGCGACAGCTCTCATGAATTCCAAGTGATTGCTGATACGGGCGAAGATTT
>CABSHY010000205.1 GCA_902477615.1 uncultured Sutterella sp. | reverse complement strand
GAAACAAAGAGCCTTGTGATATTGTTTCTTAGTTAGATGAAACATCATCATTTTTTTCTTAGGAGACAACAATGACTCAGTACTTAGATCCCGTTGCACTTTGGGAAGATTTGCACCAAATCCCCGAATTGGCCATGCAAGAAGTGAAAACCGCTGCTTATGTTGCCAAGACGTTGCAAGATCTCGGAATCGAAACGCAAACGCAATTAGGTGGTACGACCGGCGTGATGGGTATCATCCGTGGTTCTGAACCGGGCCCTGTTGTGATGTTACGTGCTGATATGGACGCTCTTCCCTTCACGATCGATGGCAAGCCCTGCGCTATTCACGCTTGTGGCCATGACTCTCACACCGCCATGCTTTTGGCCGTTGCCAGCCGCATGAAGGATCAAGTCAAGAAGGGTACGTTAAAGCTCTTGTTCCAACCGGCCGAAGAAGCCATTAGCGGTGCATTGGCCATGATTGACGCAGGTGTGTTGGAAGATGTGGACTACGCTTTAAGTAGCCATATCCGTCCGATTCAAGACGTTGAAGCCGGTAAGGTTTGCCCGGGTGTGATGCACTCTGCTTCTCACACGATGTTTGTTGAAATCGAAGGCCGTAGCGCTCACGCTGCTCGTCCGCATTTGGGCGTCAATACCATTGATGTGGCATGCGCCATCATTCAAAACGTTCAAGCCCAATGGTTTAACCCTGCCGATGTTTGGTCTGCCAAGTGCACGCAATTGCACGCTGATGCCGGCGCTTCTAACTCCATTCCGGGTAAGGCCCGTTTGACGTTTGACTGCCGTGCTGGTACGAACCCCTTGATGGCTGACTTCAACGAACGTTTTGCTCGTATCGTGAAGAATACCGCTGAAGCTTTCGGTGCTAAGGCTGAAATCATTGAAGGTGGTAACTGCCCCGCAGCTGAATACGACGAAGACTTCAAGGAAATGGTTCGTGAAGCTATCGTCAATGTTTGCGGCGCCGATGCTGTGGCTAAGGACTGCGGTGGTGGCGGTGAAGACTTCCACTTCTTCAAGATGGCCAAGCCTTCTATTAAGGCAGCTTACTTTGGTGTCGGCGTTGGCGCAACGCCGGGCTTGCACAATGCCGATATGCACTTTGATCCGAAGTATTTGATCAATGGTGTGAATATTACGGTTGATGTCGCCAAGCGCTTGGTCGGCTAATCGCTCTTATTTTTGAGAGCCAACAAAACCTCTCGCTGAGATTGCTTCTCGGTCGAGAGGTTTTTCTTTGCAAAGCGTCTAAAAGAGAATAGAATTTAAATTAAAATTTGAATTTAATTGAGACCGCTATGAACACAAAGAAAAAGCGCTTAATCGGACTGGTTACCATTGCCGTACTGGCTGTCGCAGGTTGGAGCGGTTACAAATACCTCAATACGGATGACGCTTTAAAGCTCTATGGAGCAATTGATATGCGTACCGTTAACTTGGCTTTTGAAGAGTCGGGGCGTATGCAAGAAATGATGGTCGAAGAAGGCAGCAAAGTCGCTCCTAAGGATGTGATTGCAAGGTTAGATGACCGGCGCTATCTCATCGCCTATAACAACGCACAATCAGCCTTGGATACCGCTGAGGCGGAATTAACACTTTTGAGCGCTGGACCACGTCCGCAAGAAGTGGAAGTTGCTCGAGCCAAGGTTAGTGCCATGAAGTCGCAGTTAGCCCTTTCTACTCGAACTTGTCATCGTGAAAGGAAGCTAGGCGAAGCCACTAGCGTAATGCGTCGCGATCAGGCGTGTTCGCAAATGAAGGTCGATCAAGCGCAATTGCACGAAGCTCAAAAAACTTTGGATTTGGTTTTAGCCGGTACGCGCCAAGAAGAAATTGATGTGGCTAAAGCTCGTGTTCAACAAGCGCGAACAGTGCTAGCCGATGCCAAACGCGCTCTTGAAAATTGCACCCTTCGCTCTCCCGGTGAAGGTGTGATTCGCTCCCGTATGAAGGAGCCCGGTGACATGGTTAGCGCCAATGCCCCCATTGTTGAATTGGCATTGATGAATCCTCTTTGGGCTCGCGTTTATATTGACGAGGTCAATTTGGGAAAAATTGCCATGGGGCAATCTGTTAAGTTAACGGTAGATAGTTATCCTGAACAGGTTTTTGAAGCCACGGTGGGCTTTATTTCGACCGTTGCTGAGTTCACACCGAAGACTGTACAAACAGAAGCCATTCGTACGCACTTGGTCTATGAAGTTCGTTTAACGGTAAACGATCCTAATGGCTTATTACGATTGGGGATGCCGGTTACGGCACAACTGCAATAAGGCATTATCATGACGCACTACGCCTTAGAAGTTGAATCTGTCACTCGAACGGAAAAAGGGGTTCAAGAACCGCTACTTTCCGCATTGTCCTTAAACGTTAAGGAAGGACAACTTGTGGCTTTGGTGGGTGCGGATGGTGCTGGTAAAACAACCCTCATGCGGACCTTGGCGGGATTGCTAAAACCGCAAAATGGGACGGTAAAGGTTTTTGGAGAAAACCTTTACGAGAATCTCTCAGAGTTACAAAGTTTGTGTGGCTATATGCCTCAAAAATTCGGACTCTATCAGGATTTAAGTGTCATTGAGAATCTTTCCCTTTATGCGGATTTATTCAATTTAAGTTCTGCGGAACGTGAAAGACGCTTCAAAGAGCTCCTTGAGATGACGGATTTAACGTTCCGCAGAACTTAAATTGAATAAATCC
>CABSHY010000204.1 GCA_902477615.1 uncultured Sutterella sp. | reverse complement strand
GCTGCAAAGGGATTGATGACCGCGTTAGATCGAATCACAAAGCGCCCCATTGCATTAGAAGCAGTCTCTAACGTCTCGAGATTACGACTGAAGATACCTTTGTCTTCGCTGATGAAACGACTGACCTGACGCCACTTATCATAGTCATAACGAGCGCCACTGTTACGCAGCTCAATCATGCTGTCAACCGCTTTCAATAAGGCCATTTGCTCCAAGCTTGCTTTCGTGGGATTGAAATACAAATGCAACTGTCCCTTGACGGTGATTTGACCGTCTTCCGTATCCGCACGCCACTGATCTTCAAAGCTTCGAGCTGAAACACCCAATTCACTGTTAGTGAATGCAATGTTTCTAAAGGAAGCTTCGTACTTCTCAAATTTCTCTTTGATGGTGTCCTCAATTACACGCACCCCTTGAATAAACGGAATCTCAAGGTTGTAGAGCTTTTGAGTGTTGTAAAGACTGGCGTAACCACGATCAGTCACGACCAAGGTCTTTGATAAATCGATGCCATTTCTCTGCATACGCATAAGCAAATTGGGAAAAAGAGCCATGTCATTGATCGAACCCTCACTTTGATAGGCATAGCAAATATCACCCGTTAAATAATCCGTACAAAGCGTCAAGTTGACTTGCTTAAGATGCTCGTTTTGTTTGGCATGACCATAGGCCGCATCAACGATGGTGTTGGAGTAAGTACTGATACTGGTGCTGTCTAGGGCAATGGCCATAGGGGTGTTTGAGTGCTGACCATTTTTCTTTAAAACGGTTTCATAACGCTTGACGATCCGATCGTAACGTTTGGCGTAGTAAGCATCCATCTTGCTTTGAGTGACTTCTGCCAATAACTCAGAAATGCGCTGACCGGCTAAGGGTTGAACATGAGGGAGCCAATTCATGCAAAGCCAATCTTCAAAGCTCATCATGGCACCGCCACAATCCAATTGATAGATGGCAAGAGCAAGTAAATAGTTAGCGTTATAGCTTCCGAAGGTCTCTTCTAAATCCTGTAATAATCCGATTCTCTCAGCTTGTTTCCAAGCAGCCCACCCCAAGCCAAAAGAGACGCAGTCATTGCGCCATTGGTTTCGTTCGGCTTCTGCCATTTTGACTTCGACTACAGCAGGATCTCGGTTAACCAACTCATTGGACTCATAGAACAAAGTCTTTCCCTCAAATTCTGGATGCGTGCTCAAGAACTTCTTACCAATACGGACTTCGCCGGTTTGAGGATCTAAGCGACCGACATGGGCGCGTTGAGCGATGCGAGACTGACGCTTAACGGGATCCCACTTGTTGTAGTAGGTGTAAACGTAGGTGCGACCGTGGGTGTCGGTGTAGGTGGAATAGAGCCAATTGATGGAGGAGTCGGACATGGTATAGCCTATCTTTTAAAACTATAGACTATTTTATCAAAAAAGTTATAGAAGGTCAATAAACAGTATTAAAAATCAAAGGGTTAAAAAAGAATTAGGAGCACAATTGACATGGATCAACGTGCTCCTGAACTAGTTGGGCGGGAGTTTGGGGACAAAAGGCTTGGGTGTCAAAACTCAAGCCTTTTTGCTGTGTGCAGAAAAAAAACGCAAACCGAAAGGGAATGCGTTTTCTTACTTGATTTAATTATTCCGCGGTCTTACGACGATGACGCGCCTCTTTACGAGGGTCGGTCATGGGTTTTAAGTGATCCCCACGCATCCAACTGATGAAGTCCTCGACGCTGCAATTGAGCACAATGTCTCTTGCACCGATGGACCAACCGATACTCGGTTGCATATGACGTTTTGCGCGAACTCTCACTTTGGCCATGTTTTGCCTCCTGTGTCGTTTTTGACCGTATATCTTTTAATTTTAACCTAACGATTCTTTGGTCGTCTTTATGGCACTTAATTTTTTGTGCGTTTTCCAATGCACAAAACTTTGCAAAACAACGGAAGCACAAATTAAAGCCAAACCGATATAAAACGAGAAATTCAAATCCTTGGCTTCATGGAAAATCACCATCGCAAGCAAAATACTATAGACGGGATCCAGGTTGTAGCTCAAGTTAACGGTGAAAGCCGACAAGCGCTTAAGGGCCTCCACTTGCAAGGAGAACATCCCCACCGTGCAGAACGAGGCCAACATAAAGAGGTAGAAGAAATCGAGGCTTGAAGGCACAATCGTCTCAACCGGGAAGAAATGAAGGTAGATCGGCAAAATCGCGCTCATGATCACGAAGCTTGCCAAAATCTCGTAGAACAAAAAGGTCATTAACGGATAGTCCGACCCCACTCGACGGTTTTCAATCGTCAAGAACGCTGCACCGATGGCTGATAACACCCCCAAAATAATCCCCACCTGATAGCGCGTATCAAAGTGGAAAATCAAAGCGATCCCTAAAATCGTCAAAAGACTAAAAGCGATTTCACGCATGGAGAACTTACGATGACTCCAGATGGGGTCGATGATGGCGGTGAAAAAGCCTAAAGAAGCAAAACACACCACGCCGATCGAGACGTTGGAATATTTGATGGATGCGTAAAAAAGTAACCAGTGGATGGCCAACAACAACCCCACCCAACTGATTCTCAAAATGTCTTTTAAGGGCAGACGAATCTTGCCTTTGGTGAAAACCAAATACAAAAGGAAAAAGCCGCTTGCCATCATCACGCGATACCAAACAAGAAGCGCTTCGTTAACGGTAATGAGTCGCCCCAAAACA
>CABSHY010000203.1 GCA_902477615.1 uncultured Sutterella sp. | reverse complement strand
GTGCGTGCCGGCACCCACGACGGTCGCAAAGTCTGAAACATCCATAAGTTCAACCCCTTCTTCACGGCCACGACGAGCAATAGCGGTACTCACCGGGTGGTTACTGCGTGAGGCCAAGCTTGCGGCCATTTGAAGCACATGACGACTATCATTGCCGTTAATTGCTTCAACAGCGATCACCTTGGGGCGACCTTCCGTGATCGTGCCGGTTTTATCCAAGGCAATGTATTTCAGCTTACGGGCTTCTTCCAAGTAAACACCACCTTTGACGATTAACCCCATACGAGCGGCCACGGCCAACCCTGAGACAATCGTTACGGGCGTAGAAATCACCAAGGCGCAAGGGCAAGCAATGACCAATAAGACCAAGGCCGTGTAGATCCATTCAAACCAATCACCACCCATGAATAGGGGAGGGATGATGGCCGTTAAAATGGCAACCACGAAAACCGAGGGCGTATAGTAACGGGCAAAGAGATCGACAAAGCGTTCCGTGGGTGCTTTCTTTTGATTAGCGGCTTCGACGGCTTCAATCATCTTGGCGGCTAGCCCGTGTTGGCTGTCGCTTGTAACCTGCACCAGAAGTTCTGCCGTTTGGTTAAGCGTTCCGCCATAGACCTTATCGCCCTTGTTTTTTTCCACGGGTAACGATTCACCCGTAATGCTTGATTGGTTAACACTTGAAAAGCCGTCAATCACCATACCGTCCAAGGCAATGCGTTCACCGGGCATCACGCGAACGGTGTCTCCCACCGTAATGTCGTTAACATCCATTACAGAACTTTCACCTCGGGCATTAATGACCGTAGCGGTTTCCGGTGTGAGTTTAAGTAGGTCTTTAATGGCTTTGTGTGCTCGATTAATCGAGAGCGTTTCAATGGCTTCAGACACTTCAAATAAGACCATCACCATTGCAGCTTCCGGCCACTCTCCTAAGATTAGGGCCCCGGTAACAGCCACACTCATCAAAGCATTCATGTTGAAGTTGAAGTGGCGCATCGCTAAAAGCCCACGACGGTACGTGCCTAAACCGGCAAGCAAGATAGCGACAACCGCAAAGCCTAAACCCAAGTACTCAGGGGCAGAGGCCAATTCCACCAATTCGCTTGCCAAGGCAAAAAGGCCTGCAATGCCTAATCGCTTCCAAGGAAGTTTTTGTTCTGTCGCCTGAGCGTCCTTTTGCTCCTTAGCTTTAAAGCCTGCGGACTCAATTAAATCCAAAGCCGAACGCTTTTCTTCTCGCGTCATTAACGCGCTTACTGTGTGAGTTTGGGTATTGAGTTGAAGGTCTTCAAGCTTTAACACTTCAAGCGCTTGTGTAATGAGTTCGGACTCAACTTCCGTATCCAACCCATCCACCACCAATCGCGTACGAATCTTTTTTACGTCATTTTGAACAATGCGGGCTTCAAGACCGGCGTCGGCCAATGTTTGCAAAAGGGGAGCGGCGTCACCCAACGAGTGATGTACCGTCACCGTTCGGTTGATGGTATTAAAAGTGGCACTTGTCACTTCCGGCAATTTTGTCAAAGCGTCAACTGCTTGGTTGCCTTCCACGGCGCAGCACATCTCTGCAATGTAAAGCACTGTGGGGGCGTTAGCTTCGTCTTCGGCAGTTGCCTCGGGCAGGGTTGCAACGAGCCCTGCCTTATCTAAAACTTCAACGAAGACATGGGGATCTTGGGCATGGTGCTTCACGGTTACCGTACGATTGAGGGTGTTAAATGACACCTCATCAACTTCAGGCAAATCTTTCAATGCATTAACGGCTTGATTGCCTTCAACTGCACAGCACATCTCCGCCACATAAAGCGTGGCAACACCGGGTTTTTGCTCGATATTTAACGTTGAAACATCAGGAGCCGGGGAGTGTTCATGGTCGTGCCCACAGCAGCAATGTTCACCTTCTTCATGATGATGATCGTGGCCATTTTCGTGCTCATGAGGGTGTTCATGAACTTCTGAATGCGTATGATCGTGCCCGCAACTGCAGTGAGCATGATCATGCTCATGAAGTGACTCAATATTTACTTTTTCTTGATTTGTAGCTAACGGACTGTTTTTGTTTAACATTTTGTTATCCTTTTGTGCATTCACAAGAATTGCGCTTTTTTGATGAATATCATTAAAATGCCTAAAGTAACTTTAGAGTCAAGAGGAAAAGCTAAAAACTTTTCTTTAGGTAAAAGATGAGAATTGGTGAACTGGCCAAACAATCGGATTTAACGGTTGAGACGATTCGCTTTTATGAGGCTGAGGGCCTTATTCCTAAGGCCGAACGCAGTATGAATAATTACCGCTCGTACACGGAAGGTCACTTAAAGCGATTGCTCTTTATCAAGCACTGCCGTAGTCTTGATATGAGCCTTGATGAGATTCGTATTTTGACGGACGTCGATGCCCGTCGAAATGAAGATGCCGAAAAAGTGCACAACATGATTGCCTTGCACATGCATAAAATCGATCAACAAATCGATGACTTAAAGCATTTAAAGCAACACTTGGCGCTTTTGGCACTCTGCTGCCACGGCAATCACGCCAATGGCGAACCCTGTGGTTTAATTGAAGGGTTAACGAATCAAGCTTGTTGTCATAACTGCGAAGGCTTAAAGACACGTAAGTCGTCAACGAAAAAAGACGCAACGAAGTGTTCCTGTTCATCCAATAATGAAAGTAAATAAAAATGGCTGATTTTTTTACGATTGAAATGATTATTGCCATCGCA
>CABSHY010000202.1 GCA_902477615.1 uncultured Sutterella sp. | reverse complement strand
AGTGGTCAAGGGCGAAGACAAGGCCGCTATTGACGCCGCTGTTGAAAAGTTGATGACGGCTGCTCAAAAGATTGGCGAAAAGTTGAATGCTCAAGCTCAACAAGCTCAAGCTCAACCGCAAGATCAACAAGGCGCTAAGGCTGATGACGATGTCGTTGACGTGGACGCTAAGGAAAAATAATCTGACGGACCGATCTCAACAAGTGATCGGTCAATCAGAGATTTGAGTACATGAGAGAGGGGGAAGGCTCAAGAAACGGGGGTTAACCGCATAACTTGAGCCTTTCTTTTTGGCACATATAGGATTAGACGTTCAATGAGTGATCGCGATTATTACGAAGTATTGGGTGTAGAGAAAAACGCCAGTGCTGCCGATATTAAAAAGGCCTATCGCCGTTTGGCGATGAAATACCACCCCGACCGTAATCAAGGGGATAAGGAAGCCGAGGAAAAATTCAAAGAAATCGGCGAAGCTTATGAAGTGTTAGGTGACGAGCAAAAGCGCGCCGCCTATGATCGTTTTGGTAAGGCCGGTGTTAATCCCGGTGCCGGTGGCGGTGCAGGCGGTTTTGGTGGCTTTGGCCCCGAAGGTTTCGGTGGCTTTAGCAACATGGGCGACTTTAGCGACCTCTTCGGTGAGATTTTTGGTCAAGCCGCCGGTCGTCGTCAACAGTCCGGCCCTCGCGCAATGAAGGGGACGGACTTGCGCTATGACATGGAAATTACGCTTGAACAAGCCGCTAAGGGTCACACGGCTGAAATCCGTGTTCCTGTTTGGGAAAAGTGTGATGTCTGTGACGGTACGGGTAGCCGCTCCAAGGCTAAGCCCAAGACCTGTCCGCATTGCCAAGGCTCAGGCACCATTCATGTCAAGCAAGGTTTCTTCGCAGTTCAACAAACGTGTCCCCACTGCCATGGCACGGGTACCGTGATTAGCGATCCGTGTCCGAATTGTGATGGCACGGGCTTTAAGAAGGTCATGAAGACCTTGGAAGTGAAGATTCCGGCCGGTATCAGTTCCGGACAACGTGTTCGCTTGCAAGGCAAGGGTCAACCGGGTATTAACGGTGGTCCTGCCGGTGACTTGTACGTTGAAATCATGGTTAAGCCCCATGAAATCTTCCAACGCGACGGCAATGATTTGCACGTTGAGTTGCCGATCTCCTTCGTGGTGGCCGCTTTGGGCGGCGATGTGGATGTGCCGGTACTTGATGGCGAAACCCGCATCTCGATCCCTGAAGGCACGCAAAACGGCAAGATTTTGCGCTTGCGCGGCAAGGGCTTAAAGGATCTTCGCTCGGGTTACATGGGCGACTTGTACATCCATGTGTACATCGAAACGCCGGTGAATTTGAACGACAAGCAAAAGGACATTTTGCGTCAATTCCAAAAGACGATTGATGATAACGGCAAGAAGCATTCTCCGAAACATCAAAGCTTTATGGATAAGATGAAAAATCTTTTCAGCTAATATAGCAAACAGCAAAAAAGCGTCTCAGGCAACTTGAGGCGCTTTTTTTGCGAGTATCAGAAAAGTCGAAGTTGTTTGTCCAGAGTTTCGTTGTGAGATTCTTCAAGCTCTGTTTTAGAAACGGTTAACCCCAAAAGCCGAATGCCTCGATAGGGGAGAGGAACACTCGTTAAGAGTTCTTTTGCAAGGGGTTCAATCACGTCACGATGATTGAGGTATTGGGCTTGTCCGAGACTTCGGGTGACGGTGGTGAAGTCGGGGAATCGAACCTTGAGTGTCAAGCGTTTCCCGGTGAAATTTTTCTCTTTGACTCGCAAGACGAGTTCATCAATGACATCTGAGAGTGCCTGATCGATATCAGCCCCTCGAATGTCATGTCTAAATGTTCTCTCGCAGCCTACTGACTTACGTTCTCGGTAGGGTTGCACTTCACGGTCGTCAATGCCACGTACAAAACGATAATAGGTTAAGCCGGCTTTCCCGAAAAGTTCAGTGAGTCTTGGCAAACTCATAGCGCGAAGTTCTGGTGCTGAGTTGATACCCATGGCGTGGAGTTTTTTTGCAGTGGCAGGACCTATGCCCCAAAATGCTTCAATGGGCAAGCGGTCAATAAAATCCAAGGCCTGATCGGGGTGAATGACGCAAAGTCCGTCGGGCTTTCGGTAGTCACTTTCGATTTTGGCCAAGAACTTGTTGTAACTGACCCCCGCACTGGCAACAAGGTTCAATTCTTCTCGAATTTCTTTTTTGATGCGAACAGCCACGTCAACGGCTAACTCGGCTTGGATTTTATTATTTGTGACGTCCAAAAACGCCTCATCAATAGAAATGGGTTCAATGAGGTCAGTGTAACGATGAAAGATTTCCCGTGTTTGAAGGGAAATCTCTTTGTAATGATCCATGCGAGAGGCTACGAAAATGAGGTGAGGGCAAAGCTCCTTTGCTTTGGAGCTGGGCATGGCTGAGTGCACACCATATTTGCGAGCCTCGTAGCTTGCTGCCGCCACGACGCCTCGCCCGCCTGCATGACCCACGGCAATGGGCTTACCCCGCAATGAAGGATTATCTCGTTGCTCGACGGAGGCGAAGAACGCATCCATGTCGATGTGAATAATTTTGCGATAGGTGTTGGTCATGGGAGAAAACGATATTCGGGTTAGCGCTTACTTTTTGGGTTGAAATTAAATCAAGTTGAGTAAGACTACCTAGATAATGACAATTTGGGAGATTATTTTATAGGTATCTCTGATAGAGTTCGCCGCTACTTTGGTCTTCTCTTATATCGGTA
>CABSHY010000201.1 GCA_902477615.1 uncultured Sutterella sp. | reverse complement strand
AGTTTTCTCGCTTTTGAGATTCTTCCTCTGGCGATAAAAGACGAATTTCCCCCAACACCAACTTCATATTTTCCAATTGTTTTTCTTCTTCTTTGGTGCGATCAAACACCTTTTTAGAAATCTTGGAATAAATGTCTGTACCGGTAATTTGCTCTAAGATGGGCGAACGATCATCGGCCGTGGCTTGCAAGAAAGCCGAGAAATCCCCTTGGGCCAAAAGCATGGAGCGCGTAAAGCGCTTGAAGTCCATACCGGTGACTTCTTCGATCGTATTTAAAACGCCTTTACTCTTTGTTTGAAGAATCTCATCGGTATCATCCATGCAAATTTCGTGCTTGGGAGACTGCAGAGTCCCGTCGGGTTTATTGCGAGCGCGATGCTGCTCCCAGCGGCAACGATATCGGCCTTTTTCTGTCTCAAAACGCACTTCAGAAAAACAGTCACCGGTTAAACGAGACATGATGTCGTTGGCGACACTCGTGACTTTATTAAGGCGAGGAGTGCTTGCGTAAAGCCCCAAACAAATAGCATCCAAAATCGTTGACTTCCCCGCACCCGTAGGGCCTGTAATTGCAAACAAGCCATCGTAATCCAGCGTTGTGAAATCAATAAACCACTCACCCGTTAAAGAATTTAAATTTTTAAATCGAACCGACAATATCTTCATTTTTGCACTCAATTCTTCCTATTCAACCGTATTGACTTCGTCCAAAATGGTTTGGTATTTCTCTCGAAGGTTTTCCCATTGATCTTCGGCAACATCGTTTTCTTTCAAACAAAGATCAAACACTTCTTGTGGTGTTAATTGCTCTAATTCTTTCTGAGTCTTACTGTGACTTAGCGCTTCTTGAATCACTTGTTTGTTTTTGATTCGAAGCACTTCCAAAGCCGAGCCTTGCACTAACTCAAGCACTCGATTTCGTAAGTCTCCCATCACCGCTGCACTGTCATAGATCACTTCTAGCCAAGCTGAACTATCCCTGGCTTTTAACGCTTGGATTTGTTGGTCAATCGTCTCCCAGTCGCCTTTAATTTGGATAAGTTCTTGGAACATTGGAACATCAACGGATTCACTCGTTATTTCGCCTTTTTCATTGATATCCAAAAGCACGACACGTTTGAGATTGTCTGCTTCGGCAAAACTCATCGGCAAAGGTGCACCGCTATATTGAACCTTTTCACTGCCACCCACTTTTTGTGGCATATGAATATGGCCCAATGCAACGTAACTGGCTTGAGGTGAAAAGATATCGCTAGGAACCTGTCCCAAAGACCCGACATAAACCGGATCGGGTTCACCCATTAGTCGCTCTTTGGTAATGGAACCGCTCACATACAAGTGCCCCATTTCAATGATGGGAACATTCGTCGTTGCACGCTTTTTCAGAGCAAGATCACCCACCGCCTTGTAATGCTCACGGATGGCTTTTAAAGTGCGCTTTTCGCGCTCTTGCACATCTTCACCTTGCTTGGCACGACGTAAGTCTTTTTCACGCAAATAGGGAACGGCACAAACGATGAGTTGTTGCTTGCCATCCGCATCACAGACTTCAAACACTTCATCTGCAGAGTTCTCAGTCATTGCACCAATTACGTCGACTTTCAACGACTTTAAAATCGTCTTTGGCGCTTCAATAAAACTTGCCGAATCGTGATTGCCTGCTGTGATAAAAATGCGCTTACAGCTCGTTTGGGAGCCTACAGAACTTAAAAATTCATAGTAGAGCTCTTGCGCCTGATTGCTGGGCGTTGTCGTGTCAAAAATGTCACCTGATACCAACAAAACATCCACACCTTTTTCATTCATCAGGTTCTTTAACCATAACAAAAAGGCGCAAAATTCCTCTGTTCGTTTACGACCAAAAAGGTTGTGTCCCAAGTGCCAATCGGAGGTATGCAAAAGTCTCATTCTCTACTCTTTTTAATCTACAAATACGTGTAAGAGCTGCGCATCTTTGGGTTGTTCCATGCGTTTCATCAATGATTCCCAAACTAGTCTCATTTGCCCCTCATTCACCTCATTCGTCACCCCGCAGAGCTGACCGGCATCACTAACGTAATTAACCAATGTCATTCCGTTTTCTTCAAAACAGGTCATTATTTCTTCTTCAGACAGGGTTTCAAGAGGAATGCGGACATAGAAAGCGCTCACCACTTCGTCTAAGCTCAACCACTTACTATTGCTGTCTTCAAACTCGGGAGGTTCCGATCGACCTTTAATGACGTCTACCAAATCGGCAATCACTGCACTGGCGGTCGGTTCGCTTCCTGCGCCCGGCCCAACCAATTTAACGGTATTAACAGCATCGGCTTTAACGACAACCCCATTCATCACATTGTTAACTTTGGACAAAAACCCATTTTCCGGCACCAAGGTCGGATGAACACGGATGTCAATACCACCCTCTTGTTGTCTTGTAATGCCCAACAATTTCACTTGATAACCCAATCGCTTCACACACTCAATATCTTCTAATTTAAGGGTTGAAACCCCACAGATATGACTCTCATCAAAATGCACTTCCGTTCCAAAAGCCAAGGCACTCAAAATAGCGATCTTGTGCCCCGCGTCAATGCCTTCAATATCAAAGGTCGGATCGGCTTCGGCATAGCCTAAAGCTTGTGCCTGCTCTAGCGCCATTTGAAAAGAGCATCCCTTTTCTTGCATTTGCGTAAGAATGTAATTGGAGGTTCCATTGATAATGCCCGCGATCCATTCAATACGATTGGCAGATAACCCCTCGCGCAGAGTCTTAAGATA
>CABSHY010000200.1 GCA_902477615.1 uncultured Sutterella sp. | reverse complement strand
GATTACCCACCACCGTGTGACGATGGAGCACACTAATCAATTGATCGGTGTGACGATGAAAGAACCCGGCGTTTCTCGCGTGGTGAGTGTGGACATCAAAGAAGCAAGTCAATACGTCCAAAAAGCGTAAAAATCCTTACGAAAAACTTTAATAAAAAGCCCCGAAATAAGGGGCTTTGGTGTAATCTTATAGCTTGTGTGTCAGAGGCTATTGAATCGTCCTTTGATGAAGAATATTTTCTTGAATCGTCAGCTAATTCGGAATCCCCACCATGAATGATATGGTCTTGTTTTTGCTTATTGTTGCCGCGTTGATTTTCATCGGTTTATTCATTTGGTCTCGCATGGAGAAGAAACGCTCCGAAGGACAAAATGTTTCGCTCTCTCAAGAATCGAAAGATATTTATGGCAAATTGCGTTCGGTGATTCCCTCTAAGAGTACCTCTGCTCCTCAAGTCAGCCTTATTCATTCCGATGATGCTAAGACCGAAACCGTCACGGCGGTTGAAACGACGAACGTTCCTACGCAATCGGTCACTGAAAACGTGACTCAACCCGTTAAGGAAGTTTCCACTCAAGAGCAAAGCGGTTTTGTTGTTGAAGCCGTGAGTGAAGTTGAAGAAAAGAAGACTGAAAAGCCGGCAGAAGTCGTAAAGCCCGTCGCTGACGAAAAGATTCCGAGTTTTAACGACTTTATTGCGACTCAAACCTCGGATGATGAACCGAAGATGTCAGAATCTCAAACCATTGATTTCAATAAGCCTGAAGCATCCAAGCAAGCTGCTTTTGATTTGGCTGAACCTGTTAAAGAAGAAAAGAAGCCCGTTAAGGAACCCGAAGAAGTTGTTCTTCCGCAAAAGGCAGAATTCCCGAAAGAGGGGATGGTTAACTACGAATTTGACGATTTGACGCAATCTGTTGGGATGATTCATTTGTTAAATCCCTTGCCGGGTCAAGCCATGGTGGATATGGCCGCCAACTTGAAGAAGTTGAATTTGCCCATTGAAATCTACGTACGCAGTACTGACACAAAGCGCTGGTACAAACCGCGTCCTGAAGGCACTTACAACGAAATGGCTGTGGTTCTTTTATTGGCCACGCGCAAGTCTTGCATCAATGAAATGGATGCGAGCCGCTTCTGCGTTGCCATTCAACAAGCCGGCATTGCCTTAGATGCTGATAGTGACTCTGAACCCGCTCAAGAAATCGTTAACCGTGCCAAGCGTTTGTACAATGCCATTACGAATTTGGATGTTCAATTGTCGATCATCTTAGCCTCTCGTAACGTCATTCCGACGCAGGAATTGTCTGAAGCGGCTCTGATGGCCGGTTTCACGCAACTCAACCCCACGCGCTATTTCTTAGGTAACGCTCGTCAGATCGGCGAAGCAACGATTTTCTTGCGCGTGACCGATTACGATCGCCATCAATTGGCTTTGGTGTTGGATGCACCTTTGGCCATCCCCAATACGAAGCCCTTGCACCGACTCTTTAGCGTTGCCAATGATTTGTGCTGTCGCTTGACGCTTGAAATGCAAGACACGAACGGTCAACCGATTAATTCCGAGGCTGCCCAAGCGATCCACAATCAATTGTCGAAGTATTATCAACAGATGATTCGAGCTGAAATTCAACCGGGTAGTGCCCGAGCAAGGACGCTCTTCTCTCGTGATAACTAAAACAAGTGAGCGCCTCGGGCGCTCATTTTGTGTGAAAGAATAAAATGAATCAAACTGACCTTTTCGATCAACAGCCCTCTCTTTTTGACGAGCCTGTCTCACCGCAAAAGCCTGATGAAAAAGAAAACCTTGAAGCGTATGTAAAAGAGCTTCGAGAAAAGCTTGAACGTTGGAATTACGAATACTACGTCTTGGATACACCTTCGGTTCCCGATAGCGAATACGACCGAGTGTTTCGAGAGTTGGTTGAATTGGAAACGACACATCCTGAACTTATGTCAGAGACTTCGCCTACGCAACGCGTGGGCGGCGCCGTTAGAAATGATATGGCAAAAGTCACTCATGCAGTGCCGATGCTCTCCATTCACACAGAAACCGACTTCGAAGCAACGGGGGCTGAAGCTTTTGATGAACGCGTGCGCAAGGCTTTGGGAACGGAAGATGACGTTGAGTACGATGCTGAGCTCAAGTTTGATGGTTTAGCAATTAATTTGCGCTATGAAGATGGTGTCTTGGTGAGCGGCGCCACCCGAGGTGACGGTACGGTCGGTGAAGATGTGACCGCGAACGTGAAGACCATTCGTACGATTCCGTTGAGATTACCGCAAGATGCCCCTCGCATCTTAGAAGTACGAGGCGAAGTGATCATGCATAAGAGTGATTTTGAAAAGCTCAATGATCAACAACGCTTGGAAGGTCAAAAGACCTTCGTCAATCCGCGAAATGCTGCTGCCGGTTGCTTGCGTCAGTTGGATCCTAAAGTGACTGCCAAGCGTCGTTTGCGTTTCTATGCCTATGGAGTGGGGGAAGTGTCTCACTCGTTAGCTGCGACCCACTCCGGCATTTTGGATGAACTTAGTCACTTTGGTTTTCCGGTAGCCAAAGAGCGAGAAGTGGTTAAAGGGTGGAAGGCATTGGCGGCTTTCCACGATCACGTACGAGAAATTCGCGCAAGTCTCCCCTTTGATATCGATGGCGTTGTCTACAAGGTTAATGACCTGCGCTTACAAGAAGAATTGGGCTTTATCTCTCGAGAACCCCGTTGGGCTTGTGCTCACAAGTACCCGCCCGAAGAGGCAATGACGCA
>CABSHY010000199.1 GCA_902477615.1 uncultured Sutterella sp. | reverse complement strand
AGATTTTTTTTCAAGAGGGAGCCGTGAGGTTCCTTTTTTGTTTCTGTCGCCTGGCAATAGTGTTTCAAACTATTGCACCCATAACTTTCTTTAATCTTTGATTCACATCTTTTCTCTAAATCACTTAATATAGATAGCAGGAATTCATTCTGTTTCCGAAGGAGAAAATCATTATGGAACTCAAAGGTACCAAGACCGAGAAGAACTTGTGGGATGCTTTCGCTGGTGAATCTCAAGCTCGTAACAAGTACACCTACTACGCTAGCCAAGCCAAAAAAGACGGCTACGTTCAAATCTCCAACATTTTTGCTGAAACGGCAAAGAATGAAGAAGAACACGCCAAGCTTTGGTTTAAGCTCTTGCACGGCGGCAAAGTGCCGACCACTGAAGTGAATTTACAAGATGCTGCCAATGGTGAAAACTTCGAATGGACCGATATGTATGAACGTATGGCCCGCGAAGCTCGCGAAGAAGGTTTTGACGATATCGCTGTGTTGTTCGAAGGCGTTGGTGCCGTGGAAAAAGAACACGAAGCTCGCTATTTGAAGTTGTTGGAACGTGTTAAGGGCGGTATGGTCTTTACGCGTGACGGTGACGTGATGTGGAAGTGCAACAACTGCGGTCATATTCACTTCGGTAAGCAAGCTCCGGAACTCTGCCCGGTCTGCGCTCACCCGCAAGCCCACTTTGAAGTATTGGCACAAAACTACTAAGCCGATTCTTTTTAGAAAGCTTAGTTAAGTCAGGCCTGTTGGAGCATATCGCCTCAGCAGGCCTTTGTTTTGCCATTACTTGTGGTGGCAGCAGCAACAGGTCTTTTCTTCGCAAGCCACACCAAAGCCGATGTCTTCGATGGCTTCTTTCACCTTCGGCATTTCAACGCCCATGGCTTCCCAGCGGGCTTCGCCCGTGGCCAAATCAACGGTCACACCCTTGGCACCCGGAAGGGCTTCGAGCGCTTCTTTAACCGCAGCAACACAATTTTGGCAGTGCATGCCTTCAATTTGAATTTTGTTCATTTTTTTGTCTCCAAAAGAACTTTTCACTAGAATTGTACCAAATGAGATTGATTCTCAAATAAAACATTACAATTGCTTTCAACCTTAAAGTAACTTTAAGGTGTAGAGTGCACATTAGTTGATAATCAAAGGAGTCCGTCATGGCTGACGTGCGGGTCGATCTGAAAATTAGTGGTATGCATTGCGCAGCCTGCTCATCACGTATTGAACGCGTGGTGGGTAAACTCGAGAGCGTCAAGTCGATTAACGTGAGTTTGCCGACGAACCGTGCAAGCGTTTTATTGGGTGAAGAAGAGGATCGTGAGACGGCGTTAAACACCATCATTGCCAAGATTCAGAAGTTGGGCTTTGGTGCCGTGCTCGATGAAGATGAAGACTTGGTGGCGGCTTGGCAGGCTGATCAGCAAAAGGCGTTGGCCGATCTGCGTCAACAGCTCAAAGCCCTTTGGCCGATGCTTTTGTTGGCCCTTGTTCTTTTGTATGTTTCCATGGGTTCAATGGTGGGCTTGCCCTTGCCGTCTTTTATTGATCCCCATACGCAAGCGGCCGGATTTGCCACGTTGCAATTGATTTTGGTGGCACCTATTTTGTATTTTGGTCGACACTTTTATCGTGACGGGTTAAGGAGTTTAATTAACGGCGCACCTAACATGGATAGCCTTGTGGCTGTGGGCACGGGCGCAGCTTTTTTGTATTCGCTTTACTCCTGGGTGACAATTGTGGCAGGAGACGTCGCTGCCGTGCATAACCTCTATTTTGAATCGGCAGGCGTTTTGTTGGCAATGATCTCTATTGGCCAATACATGGAGGCTCGTTCTAAGCGCCATGCAAGCGAAGCCGTTGGCTCCTTAATTCGCTTAGTACCTCAAACGGCACGACGTTGGGAAAACGGTCAAACAACGGAAGTGGAAATTAAGACGCTTCGCTTGGACGATCAAGTGTTGGTTAAACCGGGCGAACGCATTCCGGTTGACGGTGAAATCGTTGAAGGTCAAAGTGAAGTCGATGCCTCGCTTTTAACGGGTGAAGCTCTGCCCGTGGCTGTTACGTTGGGCGATAAGGTGATTGCGGGCAGCGTCAATGGCTCCAACCCCTTAATTCTCAAAGTAACGCACTTGGGCAACGATACGGTTTTAGCGCAAATGATTCGCATGGTGCGCTCCGCTCAAGGTACAAAAGCACCTGTTGCTTCGTTGGCCGACCGCGTGAGTTTTTACTTTGTGCCCGCCGTCATGGCGCTTTCCTTGTTGACCTTTTTCGCCTGGGCGATTTTCTCCGATGAACCGCTTTCTTTAGCCGTGAAGGCAATGATCAGCGTCTTGGTGATTGCCTGCCCCTGTGCCATGGGGTTGGCAACGCCCACCTCGATCATGGTGGCAACAGCGCGTGGCGCCCAGTTGGGCGTTCTTATTAAAAATGCGGCAGCTCTTGAAATGGCCGCCAAGGTCGATGTTGTGGCATTTGATAAAACGGGGACGTTAACTTTGGGAGAACCGCGAGTTTTGCAAACGAAGACTTTTGGTTCTGTCACTCAAAGTGATGCTCTTTGGTGGGCCGATTGTGTGGAAACACGCAGTGAGCATCCGTTGGGTAAAGCGTTTGCCAAGGCCAATACACGCGAGGTGTTGGACGTTCAACCCACGGTTTATCCCGGCATGGGGATTGGTGCTGAAGTCGACGGCCATCAAATCCTTTTAGGTAACGTGCGTTTAATGCATGAGATGAACGTGGACATTGCCGAAGGGATGCCTTTCTTGGAAGAACTCTTAAAAGAAGCGAA
>CABSHY010000198.1 GCA_902477615.1 uncultured Sutterella sp. | reverse complement strand
GCGTTTTCGTATTTCTTTAACAAACCTAGAGGTCCACTTTTCAAGCCCCACATCAAAAAATCGAAGTGGATAAAAATGAAAAATGGGGGTGCTATGAAATTAGTCTCAAGTCTGAAGAAAAAGCATTTGAGAAAGGACGAATTAAGTCCTTACCTAAATATCGATTAGTACAATGGAAAGACCAAGATAGTGGGCGTTGGTTCGAGTTTTTAACTAACGACTTCAAACTCACTGCACAGGAGATTGCGGCGATTTACAAAGATCGTTGGCAGATTGAACTGTTTTTTAAAAAGCTCAAACAAAATTTAAAAATCAAATCTTTTGTGGGCACAACCCTCAACGCAGTGATGGTACAAATTTGGACAGCTCTCATCGTGACGTTAATGCTTGAGATACTAAAACGACGCTCCAAATATCCTTGGTCTTTTAGTCGACTTTGCAACTATCTACGCCTGAATTTGATGACATGTAAAGACCTGAAGGACTGGCTTAATCAACCAGATATCGTTCCTTTGAAACCACTCGAAAGTTCCCCTCAAGCGTGTTTGTTTTGACTTGAGGGGCTTAAAATAGGATTTGACGACATATTGGACAGCTAAAGGCCGAAATTATTGATGCAGGGGTATTTAATAAAAATTATTTTGGACAGTAGTGACTTTCACGCTAAAGTGTGATGAACCAGGGAAAAAGCCAAATGACGTAGTTATAGTGATTAGGTTAAAATTAAAAGATTGTGATTTTTTAAACCGACAGTTAACACCATGACTAACGAACTTATGAATCCCGGCGAAGTAGCGCTTAAAGCGTCTGAAACTTGCGGTCTTTATGTCTGCAATCGTGAAGAAGACGATTTGTTTGCTCCGAGCTATACCATTGAAATCAATGATGCTCACGGCGTTGCCTTTTTGCGCCGCCTCTTAACGATTGATGTGCGCAATGTCCGTCGCGGTCAAGTTCGACAAAGCTTTATCTTAAATGCCTTAGGCTTTATCACTGATTTTGTGAAGGTGGTGCATTTACCCGATTCCGATGAACACTTCCGAGTGATCTTCCAATCCATTGACACGTTGGCATGGATGCACCAAGTAGCCAAGGCCTTTGATGTGGAGTTTGTTGATCCGGAAGCTCAAACGGCCATTTGTTATGGCAAGAAACTTCCTGCGATTGAGGGCTTGTCAACGGATCATTGCGTTGAAGTCGCAGCCGGTGTTTGGGCTTTCCAAACGGAATTTAATATCGTTTTCCAAGGTAAGGCTGAAGCGTTAGATGCTTATCTTGCAACGCTTTCGGCTGAGCAATTGGATTGGGTGTCTGCTTACACGTTGAGTACCTTGGTCAAAGAACCCCACGCCATGGACTGGATGGGGGCCGATGTGACGGTTGATGCTTTAAATGGTGCAAAATTTGTTGACTTTAACGACCAAGCCCGTATCTTTATCGGTCGCGCATTGACCGAAGCTCGCGTTCGCGCCATGGGTGAAAAGAAGACGGTGGTGATTAAGTCTCACATGGATCATGCAAGCGAATGGTTTGATGAACCCGATACCGTCGTGATCGGTAACGAAGAAGGGAAGATGATCGCTAAGACCGTGCGTTTCGGTTTATTGGGAGATGCGTTGGTCACTTGTGTGACGGTGCCTGCTACATGCAACGTGAAGTCCCTTTTGTGGATTGTCGGTATTAACGAAGAACCCTTGGCTTACACGATTGAAGAAGTGGCCTAAAGGATAACTATCATGACTTTGAGCGTTTTTGACATTTTCCGCGTGGGCATTGGCCCGTCCTCTTCACATACGGTCGGGCCGATGCGCGCCGCCAAGTGTTTTTCTGACGAGTTAATCGAAAAGGGTTTAGATCAAAAGACCGCCCGCGTTTGGGTTGACTTGATGGGTAGCCTCGGTGCAACGGGTGTGGGCCACGCCACTGATACGGCTTTCCAATTAGGTTTGATGGGCAATTTGCCGGCAACGGTTGATTTGGATACGGCCCCTGGCGTGTTGGAATTCATCAAAAAAGACCATCGTATGACGTTTGCTTCCGGCAAGACCATTGAATTTGATCCGGAACGTGACATTATTTTTAGTCCTGAAAAGATCGCTTTGTACCACACCAACGCCATGCACGTGATTGCTCAAGATGAGCACGGCATTGTGTTGTTGTCTCGTCGCTACTACTCCACGGGCGGCGGTTTTATTGTTGAAAGCGATCCGAATAACTTCGAAAAAGTCATTGAGCAAAAAGCCGATGATGCTACTGAAGTAAAGGTGCCGTACCCGATTCAACACGCCAGCGACTTGCTTCAATGGTGCAAGGAAACGGGTAAGAGCATTCCCGAAATCGTTCGTGAAAATGAACGAGCTTTCCGTACGGACGAAGAAATCAACGAGCAGTTGGATCTTTTGTGGGAAACGATGAAGGACTGCGTGCAACGTGGCCTTAAGACCGAAGGCATTATGCCTGGCCCCTTGAAGGTTCGTCGTCGTGCCAAGCAAATGTTTGAACGCCTTGACTATGAACACCGTACGTTAAATGACCCGTTGGGCGTTTTGGACTGGGTTAATGCTTTTGCCTTTGCAGCCAATGAAGAAAATGCTTGTGGCGGTCGTATTGTGACGGCGCCGACCAATGGGGCAGCGGGCGTTATTCCTGCCGTGCTTCATTACTACAAGTACTTTATTGAAGGTGCCACGATTGACGGTGTCCGTGACTTCCTCTTAACCGCAGGTCAAATCGGTATTCTCTATAAGCTTAATGCTTCGATTTCCGGTGCTGAGGTGGGTTGCCAAGGTGAAGTGGGTGTGGCC
>CABSHY010000197.1 GCA_902477615.1 uncultured Sutterella sp. | reverse complement strand
TTGAAGTCATGCGTGAATGTGGCTTTAACGAAGAAACGACCGATACGGAATTTTATGTGTTGCACTCCGGTGGCGAGACGCAAGAATACGCCATGTTGGTGGGCGAAATGCTCCGTGATGGCGGCTACGAAGTGATCGTGCACGCAGGCGAAGGCAGTTTCAAGAACCAAATGAAGAAGGCAGACCAATCGGGTGCCACCTTTGCATTGATTTGCGGTGAAGATGAATGCGCCAACCGTAAGATTACGGTTAAGCGTATGTACGGTCCTGAAGGTGAACGTTTCATGCAACAAGAAACGCTTGACTTGAATGACGCAATTACGTATTTTCTCGATATCGACAATGCATTCTTAGACGAGGAATAATTCAATGGCTTACGATTTACAAGAACAAGAGTCCCTTGACGAGTTGAAAGCGTGGTGGGAAAAATGGGGTAATGCCACCTTGACGGCGGTGACGGCTGTTTGTTTAGCCTTTGCCGGTTATAACGGTATGAAGTGGTATGACCGCCATCAAGCAGAAAATGCTTCCATGGCTTACAGCTCCTTGCAATCGGCCATTGCCGCTCAACAAGAAGTGGCCTCCGTTGATAAGATCGTAAATGCTTTAATTGATGATGCCGGTTCCACCGTTTATGGCCCGATGGGTGCTTTAAGTGCTGCCAAATACTTCGAAACGAAAGGCGAAGACGCTAAGGCTGAAACGCTTTTGAAGTGGGTGGTCAACGAAGCGGACTACTCCGAATACCAAACGGTGGCTCGTTTGCGTTTAGCGGGCTTTCAAATGGATCAAAAGAAATTTGACGATGCCATCGCAAGTTTGACGGCTGCGAAGCCCACGGATAAGCAAGTGGCATTGGTTCAAGATCGTTTAGGTGATGCCTATTTCGCAAAGAATGATTTGAAGGCTGCTCGCGCTGCCTGGGAAGAGGCTTTGAAGCATCCGCTCGAACCCTCTTTGATGGGTTTTGTGCAATTGAAGCTTCAAGCTTTACCTTAATGCTCAATCATTAAAGAATAATCGCAATCGGACAAAAGACTTATGCGAATGAAAAAAACATTGTTGGCTTTAGCCAGTGCATGCTTTTTAGCTGCTTGTAGTACACCGAGCTCTCAAGCTCCCAAAGAGTTGGAAGACTATACCTCGATTGCCGAACCCGAAGTGGTTTGGAGCAAAGGTGTAGGGGAAAGTGTCACGAACTTTTTGGTTCCGAGCGTGGTCGGTCAAGCGGTTTACGCAGCCGGTGGCGATACGCTTTATCGCTTTGATGCTCAAACGGGTGATACGGTTTGGACTGTGGAGACGCCTGCCGATATCGCAGCCGGTGTCGGCAGTGACGGTTACATCGTCGCAGTAGGGACCACGAAGGGCGAATTGGTTGTCTATGACGCTGAAGGTAAAAAGCTTTGGAGTCAATTCTTGACGAGCGAAATGGACAGCGTTCCTTTGGTCGGTAACGGTTTGGTTGTCGTTCGTACGGCCGATACCCGTGTGACGGCCTTTGATGCGATGACGGGCGCTCAAAAGTGGCGCTATCAACGCTCAATTCCCAATTTGACGGTCAAGGGTGCCTCCGGTATGCGCTTCTTTGGTCCCATGATTTTGGTCGGTCAAAGTAACGGTTACCTTTTGGGTCTTTCGCCCGAAGGCCGTCCGGTTTGGCAAACGTTGATTTCGGAAGCTCGCGGCATTACCGAAGTCGAACGTTTAGTGGATATTTTAGGTTGGCCGATGGCCGACGGTGATCTTCTTTGTGCTTCCGCTTTCCAAGGTCGTTTGGTTTGCATGAACGCACAAAATGGTCAATTGCGTTGGACGCATGACATCACGGCAATGACTCAACCCGCAGCCGATGATCGTTTCGTCTACGTTGCTAATACGGCAAGTGAGCTTTATGCCTTTGATCGCACTCGCGGTTTGCCGATTTGGCGCAATGGTGATTTGAAGTGGCGCGGAGTGCGTGCCGTGTTGCCGTTTGCCGGTATTTTGGCTGCCGGTGACAGCGAAGGCTATGTGCACTTTATTAACCCTGAAAGCGGTCAAATCATCGGTCGTACTGATTTGGACGGAGCCATTGTTGTTCCGCCTCAGCCCTATGAACAAGGCGCCATCTTCCAAACGGATGAAGGCGAAGTTGCTTACATCAAGGTGAAGTAAACAATGCTTCCTGTTATTGCATTAGTGGGTCGCCCGAACGTCGGTAAATCCACCTTATTTAATCGCTTAACGCGTTCTCGTGATGCGTTGGTCGCAGACTTTCCAGGTTTGACGCGAGATCGTCAATACGGTGAAGGTCGTGTTGGCCCGCGTCCCTATATCGTCGTTGATACGGGTGGTTTTGAACCCGTCAAGAGCGAAGGCATCGTTAAGGCCATGGCTAGCCAAGCAGAGCTTGCCATTGAAGAAGCCGATGTCGTTATTTTTGTGGTCGATGCCCGTACGGGCTTGACGCCCCACGATGAACGCATTGCTCAACATTTGCGTCGCTCTCATCGTCCGGTGATTTTGGCAATTAATAAGGCCGAAGGTTTGGACGTCACGCATGCTGCTGAATTCTATGAATTGGCCATGGGTGAACCCAATATGATTTCCGCTTCTCACGGTCACGGTGTGCACAATTTGATTGAATTGGCACTCGAACACTGCCCGGAAGTTGAGGAAGAACCTGAAGAAGAACTTGAAGACGGCAAGTTGCCGCGCGTGAAAGTGGCCGTGGCCGGCCGCCCGAATGCCGGTAAGAGCACATTGATTAACGCCCTTTTGGGTGAAGATCGACTGATTGCTTTCGATATGCCGGGTACGACCCGTGAC
>CABSHY010000196.1 GCA_902477615.1 uncultured Sutterella sp. | reverse complement strand
GGTCGAAGCTGTGGGTACAGAAGTGGCCGGTCGTTTGAAGATGTACAACAACGAATGCAAGAAGGAAGAGGACTTCGAGTATTTCGGTACGACCTCTCGCGGCACACCCGTGTGGGTTAATAAGCACCTCTGCCATGTTGACCACGTTATCCTCACGGGCAGCATCGTGCAACACTACTTCTCCGGTTACGGTGGCGGTCGCAAGGCTATTTTGCCGGGTTGCACGGCCATGGAAACGACGCGTGGCAACCACAGCTTCATGTTGGATCCGAACGCTCAACTCGGTAAGCTTCAAGGCAACCCCTGCTACGAAGACCAAATCGAAGGCGTCAAGCTCTTTGCCAAGGGCCGTTCGCTCTTCCTCTTTAACGCTGTGTTAAACGCCCATCACCAATTCCTTCGTATGTTTGCCGGTGACTACATCACGGCTCACTTGGAAGCTTGCAAGTTTGTTGACCAAGTCTACGGTTGCGTTATTCCGAAGAAGGCTGACTTGGTTATCGTTTCTTGCGCCGGTTACCCCAAGGACATTAACGTCTATCAAATGCAAAAAACGATGGACAACGCCGCTTGCGCCGTTCGCAAAGACGGTGTGGTAATTCTTTTGGCTGAATGCGAAGAAGGTTCCGGTTCCGTTGTTTTAGAAGAAACTTTCCGCCGCTTAGGTTCCTTTGAAGCCATTCGCGACGAATTGAAGGATAACTTTAAGATCGGTGCCAACAAGGCTTTTGCAATCGCTCGCCCGATTCAAGCCGCTCGCTACATCTTGGTGACGGGTTTGGATCGCCAATTGGCCAAAGACATGCTCTTTACGGCCGCTGTTGACACGGTTGAAGAAGCACTTGAAATCGCGAAGAAGTACGTAGGTGAACATCCGGCAACGGTATTGATGCCTGAAGGTAGCCTCACGGTGCCTCGCGTAGAATAACTTTAAAGCTTCGCACGCATTGTGCGAAAACTTAAAGTCTTAAATTGAGAAAGCCCTGCCTCAAGGTGGGGCTCGCTTTGAGAAGAAGATGCAATTAAAGAAACTTTTAGAAAGTGTTAAAGACGGAAGTGTCAGTTTGGAAGAAGCTCAAGCACAACTTCAACGTGCGCCTTTTGAGGAAATGGACTTTGCCAAACTCGACTCCCACCGCCCTATTCGTTCTGGGTTTGCTGAAGTGGTGTTTTGCCAAGCAAAAGCACAAGACCATTTAAATGCGATCTTCAAAAAGCTTTATGAAAAGGAAGGTCGGGTTCTGGGCACACGTTGTTCTCAAGACCAGTACAAAGGTCTTAAGGCTGTGCTGCCCGCTCACCTCACCTATGACCCCATTTCTTGCGTTGTCAAAATTGACGATGCGCCTCTCGAGCTTAAAGGTTTAGTCGCCGTCTGCACGGCGGGCACAGCCGACATTAAAGTCGCACAAGAGTGCGCCCAATGCGCAGAGTTCTTTGGGACTCGCGTTGAGCGTCATTACGATGTCGGCGTCAGTGGCCTTCATCGCCTTTTAGCCAAAATTGAAGATATTCAAAAAGCCAATTGTGTGGTGGCCATCGCCGGCATGGAAGGCGCTTTGGCCTCGGTCATTGGCGGTTTAGTTCAAAACCCTGTCATTGCCGTACCGACATCTGTTGGTTATGGTGCGAATTTCCACGGGCTTTCTGCCCTTTTGACGATGGTGAATTCGTGCTCCAACGGCGTTTGCACCGTCAATATTGATAATGGGTTTGGAGCTGCTTACTTAGCCACGCAAATGAACCGATTGGCACTTCACGAGTAAGGATAAAAAATGACAACGCTTTGTTTAGACGCATCCATGGGCATCAGCGGTGACATGACCGTTGCTGCGCTCTTGGATTTAGGCGCCGATGAAAACGCGCTTCGCACCGTACTGCAATCTTTACCTGAAAAAGAATTTTCCATTGAAATCAATCGAGTGCAAAAAGCAGCACTGGATATGTTGGATTTCAATGTCGTGCTCACGCACGATAACCATGATCATGACATGGCCTACCTACACGGCCATGACCATGAACATACTCACACACACGTTCATGATCACAGCCATAGTGATCATGTGCATCCTCATGGCGAAGACGAACATCACCACTATGACCATTCGCATAGCCATCGTTCGCTTTTTGACATTGGCGCATTGATTGCCAAAACAACGGCAACAGAGAATGCAAAAAAGATTGCGCTCGATATCTTTGAAGTCTTGGCAAAAGCTGAAGCCAAAGCTCATGGTAAGCCCCTGCACCAGGTGCATTTCCATGAAGTGGGAGCTGTGGATTCAATCGTTGATATTTTGGCGGCTGCTGTCTGCTTAGACAATTTGGGCATTGATCGCGTCATCGTAAGAAACCTCTCAGAAGGCTACGGAACGGTTCGATGCCAACACGGCATTTTGCCGATTCCGGTACCGGCAGTTACCAATATTGTTGCCGAACACGGCCTTTCTTTAAAGACCATTGATATTGAAGGCGAATTGATTACGCCCACGGGGGCTGCGATTTTAGCGGCGATGAAGGCAAGCTCACAGATGCCCAACGGGAGCTACAAAATCAACCGTATGGGAATGGGCGCCGGCAAACGCCAATATGCGCGGCCTAGCTTTTTGCGTGCAATGCTAATTACCGAGAACCAAGTCGCCGATGCGCAAGACGAAATTGTCCAGTTAGAAGCCAATATTGACGACTCAACGCCGGAAGTATTGGGTTATGCCATGGATCGACTGCTCGAAGCCGGGGCGCTTGATGTGTCTTACTCCCCGATTTTCATGAAAAAGAATCGTCCGGGGTATCTTTTGAGAGTTTTATGCAAAGATAATCTTCGTGACGTTCTCGAAGCCGTTATCTTTAGAGAAA
>CABSHY010000195.1 GCA_902477615.1 uncultured Sutterella sp. | reverse complement strand
TGCTACCGCGCAAGGTGGGGTTCGTCCGTAATGAGAGCAGGGCTCCAACGTCACATACGCGGTAGCACCTTCAAGACTATGCCCTTGACGCAAGGCATCTTTAACCGCTTGGATTTCAGCGTGGTCACTGCCCACGGCTTGCGTAAAGCCCTGTCCCAATAAGACATCATCTTTGACAAAGACACACCCCACACTAGGGTTAGGTGGGCTAATGGGGCGAGCAAACTCCGCAAGATGAAGAGCTTCTCGCATCCAATCAATATCTGTCATTAAACTTCTCGAACAACGTCAGCAAACTTCTTCACGTCTTCGAAGTTACGATACACACTGGCAAAACGCACATAAGCGACTTTATCCAACATGCGTAACTGATCCATCACCAATTCGCCCAAACGATCACTGCGAATTTCACGTTCCCCTAAAGCGAGCATCTTTTGTTCAATGCGATTGACGGCTTCATCAATACGTTCGCGTGATACGGGGCGCTTACGAAGCGCTAACATCATGGAAGCACGAAGTTTACTTTGGTCGTATTCGCAGCGACCGCCACCACGCTTAATAATAGAAGGCATGGACAATTCCACACGTTCATAGGTGGTAAAGCGCTTCTCACAATTTAAACAACGACGACGGCGACGAATCGTCGTACCGTCTTCGCTTGTGCGCGAATCGATGACCTGTGTTTGTTCATGTTTGCAAAACGGACAAAACATAACATTCTCCGGTTAGATGTCTCGCCGACAATTCTTAAAAACACAAGATATTGCGGGAAACCGATGTTTCATTGTACCGCCTCACCATCTTTTGTGGTTAGACTTTTTACAACACCAAACTTTCATCATCTAACAAGAAATCAAAAATATTCATGAAGACCACGCCGTCCTCATTTTGATACTTTTTGATGGGATCTTCAGTAATCACAAATTTTTGGAAACTGTCATCAATAAGGTTTAAAGAACGCAATTCTTGTTCGCGCTTTTCTTGTGTTGGCAGACGCAATGCCGACTGAATGTAGCAACGCTTACTGCCTTGGTTGCAAACAAAATCCACTTCCAAATATTTCCGTTGACTGACGCCCTTGTCATTTTTTGTGTTAAAGATGACAGAACCCACATCAACCGACATCCCACGCAAACGCAGTTCGTTGTAAATGAGATTTTCCATTAAGTGCGTCACTTCAAATTGACGGAAATTTAATCGTGCATTCCTTAATCCCAAGTCTTCAAAATAGTATTTTGAAGGCGTTGAAATGTATTTTTTCCCTTTAATATCGTAACGAACCGACTTTTCAATCATGAAGGCGTCTTGCAATATCTCAAGGTACGTTTGGATCGTTTGGGCCGAAATCGTTGCATTTTTTATCGATTTGAATGTGTTTGACAGTTTGGTCGGATTCGTCAATCCGCCAATGGAAGAAGCCATAATGTCAATCAACTCATCCAATTCAGGATCGTTTTTAATGGTGTATCGCTCTTTAATATCCTTCAAATAGGTCGTTTCAAAAAGATTGCGTAAATATTCTCTTTTTTCTCGATCATCTTGAAAATCGACAATTTTTGGTAATCCGCCAAAGGTAAGATAGTTTTCCAACGCCTCTTCACGAGTACCAACGAAAACCGAAAAGAATTCTTTAAAACTTAAAGGGTGAATCCTAATCTCATAACCCCGTCCGCGAAATTCCGTCACAACGTCCTTTGACAAGAATTTTGAATTGCTCCCTGTCACATAGACGTCCGCATTTTTGACTTTCAAATAGCTATTAAGAACGTCTTCAAAGTCTTTAACGTGCTGCACTTCGTCCAACAACACATAATGCATTTCATCGTCTAACAAATGGCTATCAATATGGGCTAACAGAGCATCGGGATCTCGGAGGGCTTTATTGCGACGATCTTCAAAATCGATCTTAATGATGTGTTTGTCATCAACGCCGTTGCCTTTTAAATGAGAAGCAAAAAGATCGAACAAAAGCGTCGATTTCCCACAACGACGAATACCGGTGACAATCTTAATCATGCCGTTATGTTTAGCGGCAATCAATTTTTTTAAAGGCACTTCTCTTTTGATCATCATTCGTTTCGGTACAAAAGTCCTTCCTACTCAAAGACCCATGTACCGCCTCCATTATTCTCTTTTACGTTATATTTTTGCGTAAATACGCACTTTTACGTCACAGAACATCTTATCTTCAGCCCTAGTATATCCTTATTTACGTATTTTTTTTGCGTAAATACGCATTTTTATATAAAAGATTGGGTATTTAAATCGTATTACGCAAAAAAAAGGCCTCCCACAGAAGTAACTCAGTGAGAGGCATATTCGAGCTTTGAGTTCGCCAACTTATTTTTTTAAATCCTTAAATCTGACGAACGCTTTTCTATCAATGCTCTTGTAAACGCGGATTTAAACTGTAAATCCCTTGCAAAAGGGCCATGCCTAAGATGTGAGAGGCCATCGTTGCACGTACATCTTCCCAACGGGCCGTGTCAGGCAAACCAAGACTTTCCACATCAAGCGCATAAACTGCAAACTCATAGCCATGCAGACGTGCATCGATTCCCGGCGGGCAAGGGCCGTCGTAGCCACGATGAATTTCACCGTTGCGCGTGTAATCATTAAGCGCCTCGATACCGATGGATTTTGCAAAGGTTTTACCCGTTGTCTCATCCCCCACGCTGGCTTCTCCCTTTTGAAGTTCGGTAACTTCTGGGCTCACATCCCAAACCAACCAATGCACAAAGTCGCGACGCGGTTGATCTTCAGGGATTTCGCCCATTTCATTTAAGGCCTCGCGGTTGGTCGGCACATCCGGATCCACACAGGCAATCACCAAGGATTTTGTCCCTTCGGGTAAATTCGTCCA
>CABSHY010000194.1 GCA_902477615.1 uncultured Sutterella sp. | reverse complement strand
TAGGGGAGAAACTGACCCAAAGGTCACTTGCGAGTTTGGCTTCATGAAAGGTGTGAGCTGCATCGGCAATCTGAAAAGCGCGCTGTGCAATGCGAGGATCTTTCGTTTTTCTGGCCACTTCCATGTAGGTTTGGTACGCTGTTGATGGGTCGTTGCGTTGCAAGGCAATTTCGCTCGCCATGATTTGGAAAAGCGTTTCACCGGTTAAGACATTTTTCGGTAAATCTTTTTCTGCAATAGGGGCGGCCACAGCGGAGCCTATGGTAAAACAGCCCGCCAATATAAGAGCACTCAGAAAGGAGAAGGGTCTTGAAAAAACACGCATAATCTTTGTCACATTTCGAATTCTCCAATTGTACTGAGTCTCCGTGATTTTTAATACAATCAGAATGTCTAATAACGGTTACGAAAAATGTCTCAATTTTCCCAACAATTAATCCAATGGCAAAAGGTTTACGGTCGCCATTGGCTTCCGTGGCAAGTAAGCGAACCTTATGCCCGTTGGATTTCCGAAGTGATGTTGCAACAAACGCAAGTGGTCACGGTGATTGACTATTACCATCGTTTTATGGAGCGATTCCCAACGGTGACAGACCTTGCTGTGGCTAACGAAGACGAGGTGATGCGTTATTGGGCAGGGCTCGGTTATTACACTCGGGCAAGAAACTTGCATAAAGCCGCCAAAACGATAGTAGAAACATACGGTGGGGTCTTTCCCCAAAAGCGAGAGGAATGGGAGGCGTTGCCAGGCATAGGCAAAAGCACGGCAGCCGCTGTTACCGCCTTTAGTTTTGGTGCAAAAGAGGCGATTTTAGACGGCAACGTCAAACGAGTTTTGTCCAGAAATTTTGCAATTACTGAACCCATGACCGCTGCGGTAGAGAAGCAGCTTTGGGCATTGGCTCAATCTCTTTTACCCGATAACGATATCGAGAGCTACACACAAGGTTTAATGGACTTGGGAGCTACGGTCTGTACTCGAACGCCTAAGTGCGAGGCGTGCCCTTTCCAAGAGAGTTGTTTGGCTCGTCAACAAGGCATTGAGAAAACGCTTCCTGTGGCAAAGCCTAAGCGCGAGCGACCCGAAAAGCACAGAACGTTCTTTCTTTTCTGGCACGATGATGCGGTGTTGTTAGTCAAACGAACCGCAAAAGGGGTTTGGCAAGGCTTACACAGTCTGCCCGAAGTTGATGGTCAGTTAAACGATGAGGCAATTGAACATTACCTTCAAGAGACTGCGTTTAATATCCGGAATTGGCAACGTATGGAAACCGTGACTCACGATTTTTCCCATTACCGTCTCTTTATCGAACCCATCGCCGTTCACGTCAGAAATACGGAGGCCATTATCGAGAATGGGACTTGGCTTGAAATAGGAAAGGTCTCAACAGTGGGATTGCCCGCACCGATTGAGACCTTGCTAAAGCGCTTTTTAAATCTCTAAGCCGCTTGGGTCATACCCTTTGTAGGCGCTTTCGTTTGACCAATAATGCGATGACGAACGCCAACAGAACTAAACGTTTGTGTGAAGCGTTTGGCAAGTTGTTCGGCCACATAAACCGAGCGGTGTTGACCGCCTGTGCAACCGATCGCAATGGTGAGGTATTGACGATTGGTTGCCATGTAGCTGGGTAGCCACTTATTGATGAAATTGGCAATGTCATCGACCATCTCTACGGCCATGGGCTGATTATTCATAAATTCGATAATCGGATCATCGCGTCCGGTAAAGGGGCGCAAAGCCGGGTCGTAGTAAGGATTGGGGAGATTGCGAACGTCAAACACCAAATCCGCCGCAATGGGAATCCCGTGTTTGTAACCGAAAGACTCAAATGTCAGCGTCAAATCGGCTTGAGGAGCATCGGCGAAATTTTTCACCCAAGTTCTCAACGTATTGCTTTGCAAGTTCGTGGTATCAAGAACGTTGGCAAAAAGCGTAATGGGTTCTAATAACTCACGTTCAGCCATGATGACTTGATTCAAAGAAATGTTGGGATCATCTTTTAATAAGCGAAGCGTGAGCGGGTGGCGACGACGTGTTTCAGAGAAACGTTGCACGAGTTCCGGCGTGCTTGCCGTTAAAAAGAGAACTCGAACATCCCAGCCGTTTTCTTTGAGTTCACGAATGATTTGTTGAGGTTGATCTTTATCAATGACGTGAGAGCGAGCATCAACTGCGAAAGCGACACAGTCTTGCGATTTTCCCAAGTCTTGAGCGACTTGGACTAAATAGGGCAGGGGTAAGTTATCAATGCAGTAGTAACCGGAGTCTTCGAGTTGTCGAATCGCCACCGATTTCCCTGAGCCAGAAAGTCCCGTGACAATAATCAGTTTTTTCAAGATAGTCTCCAATTGCAAAGAATGGATTAATTGCGGTTGATATCCGGATCGGTTTCAACCGCAACGACGGCTGGTGGTTCTTCCAGTTCGTGATTTTCGAGTAATTCTTCTTGAGCTTGCTCGACTTTTTCCACTTCTTCGTTGAGTTCATCCCATTCTTTGGCCAAAGCATCGTCTTGCGTTTCAATAATGAGAGCCGAAGGTGGTGTCCAATTCATAACCGCTGCGCAGACTTCAACTGCATTTTCGGCGTTACGGATGGCATCGCATATTTTGCGATTTTCAAGCATCGCAATGCACTCTCGCAAAAGCGGCAGGTAGGCTTCATCGTCGTCGAAATCCGGAACGACTAGAAAGAAGAAAATATCAACGGGTTTTGTATCGGGCGGAGTCGGGTCAATGTTGATGGGACGCGGCAAAACCACAATCGCAATCAACGGACGTTCAATGCCTTTGAGGCGACAGTGAGGCAGGGCTACGCCAGCTCCCAATGCGTTATTACCAAGGCGTTCACGAGCAAAAAGCGCCTCAAAAACTTGCGTA
>CABSHY010000193.1 GCA_902477615.1 uncultured Sutterella sp. | reverse complement strand
ACCTTCTGCCACCAATTGCGGACGGCAGTCAACGAGACGGGCCTTTTCTGCGCCATAGTTCATAGCACGACGAGGAATGGCTTCGTAGTCATCTTCGTCAGGTTGACCCAAGTTGCCGGTATAGGCATAGGGCAACGCACCCTTGTTCTTCATCCAACGCAAGGCTGCGGAGGTATCCAAACCGCCAGAGAAAGCGATACCCACTTTTTCACCGACCGGTACTTTTTGCAAAATAGTTTGAGACATAAGACCTCGTCAATATATATTCAGATAATCAGTGCGCAAATCCTGCGCATATCTGTTTGAGTTTATGCAAACTTAAACGCTTTGTCGAGCCTGAAATTTGAGGCAACTCAAAGGTTTCTTGGTCGACAAATAGGGCGATTTGTCGGCATTAATTAAGATCACCTAGTTGACCATTATTCCAACGTGCGTTCCGGCATCTCACCGTTTAAATATTTTTCAAGCCAAAAGGCCCCAATAATAGTCTTAACATCAGTAATTTCACCCGTTAAAACCATTTGAAATACCTCTTTTACTGGCACCCGAACCAACGCCAAACACTCCCCTTCATCGAGGTGTTGCTCTTTTTGAGTCAGACCTTTAGCTAAAAAGAGTTCAAGCTTTTCATCGGAATACCCAATCGCATTGTGAATTCGACCCAAGTACGTCCAATCTTCTGCCACCAAACCCGTTTCCTCTTCAAGCTCTCGTTGAGCACAAATAAGAGGGTTTTCATTGGGATCGAGTTTTCCAGCAGGAAACTCCCAAAAGGCGCGCTGACAGGGTTCTCTCCATTGATATTCCAATAACGTTGTCCCATCTTCAAACAACGGAATAATGGTTGCGGCACCGGGGTGCTTGATGAATTCTCTCGTACGTACGAGCCCAGAGGCCGTTTTCACGGTGTGTTTAGTGATATGCAAAAAACTGCCATCAAAAACTTTTTCAGCGCTCATAAAGGTTTCTGCAACCTTAGGTAAAAGCTTTTCTTTCATAGACTGCATTGAGTTTTCCTCCAGAAGACTCATCGGTGGTTACGCAAGCGATTGAGAATGTAGTTTAAGAAAATGCCGTAAAGCGGAACAAAAATCACGAGGCCCGCCAAAATCTTCACGCCATAATCAACCCACGCCAATGTCACCCAGTTTTCCGCCATATAGGCATCCGTTGTTTGATAAAAGGCAACGCTATAGAAAATAAAGGTATCCAACAAGTTGCCAAAAACGGAGGCCGCCGCCGGTGCCAACCACCATTGATAGAGCTTGCGCAAACGTTGGAAAACGAAAATATCCAACAATTGCCCTAATGCATAAGCTACAAAGGAAGCCAAAGCGATTCGGAAAACAAAAAGACTAAAAGTGGTTAACGACGCCAGACCTTGGAAATCGCCTTGCTGGAAAATGGCACCGAAAATATAGGACAGAACAAGCGCCGGCATCATCGCAAAGAAAATGATGCGACGGGCTAAACGATCACCAAAAAGACGCACCGTTAAATCCGTTAAAAGAAATAAAAACGGATACGTAAATGTTCCCAATGTGGTTTCAATCCCCAAAACCGTGACGGGCAACTGCACGGCATAGTTACTTAAGACAATAAAAAAGATATGGGCAGCCCAAAGGCGCTTTAACGGAAAGTCTAAGTTCAGAGTGGGGTTTTGAGAAAAATCGGACATAGGGCTTCTTTTATTCATCGAAACCGACATTTTCGCATTGAGAGCCAGACTCTGGCAAAAATCTTTTGAAATCCCTCACTTCTGTAGCCCTAAAATGCACTCAATCGGTTAGACTAAAGCATTACTTCAACCTCAGCGAAAGAAATTACCATGGTTAGCCTTCGCGAGCGCATTGATGTTTTGATTCGTATCCTCTTTGGCGCAGCCATAGCGATCGGGTGTTACTTTGTTGTTGCCCCGTTTTTAACCGCTATTACGTTGGCAGGGATCGTCACAATCGTCAGTTGGCCGCTCTTTGTACGATTTAAAAATTCATTTGGCGAGCGCAGCACGCCTGCAGCGCTTTTAATGGTGACACTTTTAACGGTCTGCTTGATCCTACCGCTCTCATTTTTATCTGCGGTCGTGGCTCAACAGTTACCGGGTGCCATCTCGGGCATTATCAACTCCATACAACACATCGAATCCCCGATGTGGATTAAAGAAATCCCCGTCATCGGTTCTTGGCTTTTCGAGCAACTGGCTTTCCTCTTTGATCCGAAGAAGTTAGCAGACCTCATCCAACGTCTCATGCAACCCTTGAGTCGTATGGCATTAAACCTCGCGATTTCCGCAGGTAACGGCTTGGTTCAAATGGGCTTGGTTGCTTTTATCGCCTTCTTTATCTACCGTGACGGCGACTTGATTGCCAAGCGCTCTCAAGCCTTACTTGAACGTGTTTCAGGTGGATTGAGCAAAGAACTAAGCCACATTTTGGTTAACACCACACGAAGCGTTGTGTGGGGCATTGTGGGGACGGCCGCAGCACAAAGTATCGTGGCTTGTATCGGCTTTTTGATTGTGGGTGCTCCTGGTACGCTTTTGCTCTCCATCGCCGTCTTCGTACTCTCTGTTGTGCCGATCGGTCCTCCGTTGGTTTGGGGCCCCGTTGCTTTCTGGCTCTACACTCAAGGTGAATTAGGTTTGGCCGCCTTTATGGTCGCTTGGGGTGTTTTAGCTGTCGCTAGTGTCGATAACTTCATCAAACCCTTATTGATTGCTCGCGGTACTCCGCTCCCCATCTCGTTGGTCTTCTTAGGTGTGTTCGGGGGTGTGATTGCCTTCGGTCTTCTCGGGATGATTTTGGGCCCGGTACTTTTAGCCATCGGTGTTGCCATGATTAAGACTTGGATTTCTGTTAAAGAAAAACCAAGAAAGAAAAACCCTGCAAATATCAATTTAGTGGCACCGG